>NZ_AMRL01000013.1 GCF_000299935.1 Oceanibaculum indicum P24
GGATGCGCTGGCCACCTTCGAATCGGCGGTGAACACGGCGCTGGGCAATATCGGTGCGGATACCCGCAAGCTGAACTTCCAGGACGATTTCATCGGCAAGATTTCCGATGCCGTGGAAGTGGGCCTGGGGTCCATCGTCGATGCTGACCTTGCGAAGGAATCGGCGAAGTTGCAGGCCCTGCAGATCCAGCAGCAGCTGGCTTCGCAGTCGCTCAGCATCGCCAACCAGCGGCCGTCGATCCTGCTCAGCCTGTTCCAGTAACGCCAGTTCTGGTAAGGTAAAGGCCGGGATCGGACGATCCCGTGCTTTTTTCAAGTGGCGCAAGCGGCCAAACCCGAGGATGTGGACATGGCACTGAAAATCAATGTCAAGCCTGGCGAAAAAATCGTCATCAATGGCGCGGTCATCACCATGGGTGAGGGTGCGAGCTACATCGTGCTGCAGAACCAGGCGACCTTCCTGCGCGAGAAGGACATCATGCAACCGGAGGAAGCGAATACGCCGGTCCGGCGAATTTACTTCTCCTTAATGCTTATGTACTTAGATCAGGAAAATTACCAAAGCTACTACAACGAGTATATGGATCGGATGATCGAACTGCTGCGCACGACAACGCTGCCGCAGGTTCGCGATACGCTGATGGTGATTTTCCGGGATGTTCAGGAAAAGCGATTCTTCCAGGCCATGAAAGCCTGCAAGGCACTGATGAAGTTCGAGGAAGAGCTGTTGAAATCCTTCGGCGGCGAGGTCGAACCATCGGACCTGGAAATGGCTGTAAAGCCGACGTGAGAAAGGTGAATACTATGGTAGGGAATTACGGCGCTTATCAGCGCGCGAACTCCGTGACGGAAAATCCGCGCGCCCTCGAATATCGTCTGCTCGGCATGGTGACGGCGGCAATGATCGAGGCGGAAAAGAAGCCCGATGCTGCGCGCTTTCCGGCACGGGTCGATGCGGCCTACTGGAACAAGCAGATCTGGGATCATCTGATGGTCGATCTGACCCATGATGAGAACAAGCTGCCGAAGGAGCTGAGGGTCTCCCTGGTCAATATCGGCGTCTGGGTGAACAAGGAAGTCCGCAGCGTCATGGACCGCAAGACGGATTGCAGCACGCTGATCGAGATCAACCAGATCATCATGCAGGGCCTGAAGCCGCCGGCGACGGGCGTCGATGATGAAAAGGGCGCGACAGCGTCTTCCATGCCGGCTCCGACATCCTCCTCGGCAAGCCCGCAGCAGATGCCGGAAGAGGCGCTGGCAGCGGCCGTTCCCGCCAATACGCCGATCCGCGGCTATGGCACCAGCCAGGGCGGCAAGGCCTACGGGATGTCTATCCGCTCCTAGACGATGCCCCCGCGCTGGCTGTAAGCTGGTATGCAATACCGGCTGGCCAGTGCGGGAGAATCGCCGGGGCAGAGAAGGGGGCGTCGCGTGACCGATGAATTCAAGACCGTGCCCTTGCGGCCGGGACAGAAGCTGGTCGTGAACGGCGTGGTGGTCCGCATGGGCCCGGATGGCCAGAGCCTTGAGCTGGACCTGAAGACCCCGGTCCTCACCGAAGACGAACTGATGAACGAGGACGAGGCGACAACCCCGGCCAAGCGCATCTATTTCCTGTTGCTGGTGATGTATCTTGATGCGTCGAGTTTTGACGCAACCTACCTGCCGTTTATGGACCGGATGATCGAACTGCTGCAGGCGACGACCATCAAGGAAGTCCGCGAGAATCTGCGCATCATCATGCAGTGCGTCGATAGCGGGCGGCTCCATGAGGCGCTGCAGGCCTGCCGGGCGCTGGTGCTGTTCGAGAAGGAGGTCCTGTCGCTCGCCGAGTCGTCTTCCGGGGCTGCCAGGGCGGGGTAATCCATGTACGGCTACAGTGCCTATCAGAAAGCCGCCAGAACCACGATCAGCCCGCGCAGCGCCGAGCACCGGCTGCTGGGAGAGGTGACCGCAGCCTTGATTGCGGCCGACCAGAACCCGGATGCGAAGCAGCAGATGGTTGACGCCCTGCTGTGGAACAAGAAGGTCTGGGACAATCTCATCATCGAGTTGAAGGCCGACGATAACCAGCTGCCGGCCGATCTTCGGGCCTCCATGGTGAAGGTTGGCGTCTGGGTGCTGCGCGAGACCTATCGCGTTATGGATGGCGACAGCGACATCAAATCCCTGATTGAAATCAATACCATCATCATGGAAGGGCTGCGCTAGAGCGCCTGCCCATACGTGAATGACAAGCCGTTGATGCCCGTCCTTGAAAAAGGGGCGGGCATTGTTGTTTCGGACTGCTTTCGACAGTCTGCGCCGCCCGTCTGCGCGCCCGGCACATTCTCCCCCTGGGGTACCCTGATGGGGCGGCAAGAATTGCCGGGAGCGTGCGGCATGCTTCCTCGCCGTTGCCTGTTTTCAATAAATTATTATTCAAAAACATATAGTTATGTTAATTCGCCGAACTGGCATCGCGTTTGCTCTCTCCCTAGCCAAAGAGAACATGGCATCGGTTTGGGAGTTCAGACATGCCGGTCAATTCGATCAACACCAACACCTCGGCTCTGGTCGCCCTGCAGGCGCTCAACGCGACGAACCGGGAGCTGGATACCGTCCAGGACCGCATTTCCACCGGCCTTAAGGTCACGGGTGCTGTCGATGACGCTTCCAGCTTTTCCATCGCGCAGGGCATCCGCAGCGACCTGAAGTCCTATTCGGCGGTGTCGCAGGGCATTTCCAACGCCAAGGGCCTGCTGACGGTGACCCTGGCCGGCGTCACGACGATCTCGGACCTGCTGGGCGACATCAAGAAGAAGGTGATCGAGGGCATGAACCCGGCGAACACCTCCGAACAGCAGGCGATTCTGGCGGCCGACTATGTGGAGCTGATCGCTCAGATCGAGCGGCTGATCGAGAATTCCACCTATAACAGCCGCAACCTGCTGGTCAGCGGTGCCACCGACGTGAATGTCATCAGCAATATCGACGGCGCCACCATTCCGGTGCGCGCGAACGACCTGGCGGCCGGCCAGGACGACCTGGCGACCAACACCAACCTCGACTCTGTTGCCAATGCGACGTCGGCGCTGGACGCCATCAACACCTATATCGGCACGGTCAACACGGTGCTGGGCAATCTTGGCGCCGACAGCCGAACAATCAGCTTTCAGGACCAGTTCATCAGCGTGCTGGACGATGCGACGACGACTGGCCTGGGCGACATCGTCGATGCCGACCTCGCCAAGGAATCGGCGCGGCTGCAGGCCATCCAGGTGAAGCAACAGCTCGGCACCCAGACTCTCAGCATCGCCAACCAGCGTCCGCAGGTGATCCTGCAGCTGTTCGGCGGCTGATGAGGGATGTGGCCCGTTTCTTGCTTGGATGTCTTTGCGGTAGTTCCTGCCCGGTTTTGACCGGGGACATTAGGAGAAGTCAGCGATGAGCCTCGATATCGCCCTGCAAAATTCCCTCAGCGGTCTGCGCGTTGCGCAGGGCGGGCTGGATATCGTCGCGCGCAACGTCACCAATGCGAATACCGAAGGCTATACCCGCAAGAGCGCGCAGCAGCTCCCCACCGTCATCCGTGGCGAAGGGGCGGGCGCCTATCTGGCGGAAATCCGCCGCACTGTGGATGCCGGGCTGCGCCGCGAACTGGAAACCGCGATCTCCAACGAGGCGCGGCTGACCGTTGTGGACAAGGCGCTGGCGGAGCTGGAGCTGTCCTTCGGCAAGCCGTCCGAGAATGATTCCATCGCCGGCCGGCTGAACCTGCTGCGCAACAGCTTCGAGCAGCTGTACGCTAACCCGGAAAATCTGACCACACAGCAGAAGGTACTGGGCGAGGCGCAGAACTTCATCGACACGATGAGCGACCTGTCGCAGCAGATCCAGGATCAGCGCGCCCGGGCCGATGCCGAGATCGCGACCGCCGTTGCCGATACCAATGCGGCGCTGGCCAACATCAAGTCGCTGAACGACGAGATCGCGCGCCGCCAGGCGCAGGGCAAGAGCACGGCCGACCTGGAAGATCTGCGCGACATGGAGTTGCAGACGGTCGCGGAGAATATCGGCATCCGTTATTTCGAGCAGAGCGACGGCAAGATGGTCATCATGACCGAAAGCAGCCGCTATCTGGTCGAGTATGAGGATTTCGCGCTGGAATTCTCCACCACGGCGAATTTCGATCCGTCCTCGCGCTATCCCGCCAATGTCGGCGGCCTCACGCTGAACGGCGTCGATATCACGGCGGAGACCACCAGCGGCAAGATCGGTGGCCTGCTGGAGATGCGCGACAGCCGGCTGGTGCAGGCGCAGGGCCAGCTCGACGAGCTGGCTGCGACCATGGCAGAGGCGTTCCAGGGCACCGGCACGCCACCGCCGGCGGCACCGCCCTACGATAACCGGGTCGAGCTGTTCATGGACAATGGCGCGACCTTCGTGCGCGGCGCCGACGACGTGAATGTGGTCGGCTTCTCACAGCGCATGACGATCAACCAGGACATCGTGGACGAGCCCTGGCGCCTGCGCGAAGGCTCCGACCCGGCGACGGTGGTGGCGGAAAGCCTGAACACCGGTGACACGGCCGTCCTGCAGTCGATCCTGACCATGTTCGAGACGCCGCGCGCCTTCACCACGACCGAGCCCGGCCTTGCGGGGCCGGGCGCCGGCCTGAACCTGGATGTCGGCACCGGCGTGACGCTGCAGAGCTATTCCGCCGGTATCGTTGCCTTTCAGGGCCAGACCCGGGCCAGCGTGCAGGCGCAGCTGAACTTCGAATCGGGGTTGAAGCTGTCGCTCGACCAGCGGCTGAAGAATGAGAGCGGGGTCAATATCGACGAGGAAATCTCGACGCTGATCCAGCTGCAGACATCCTATGCCGCCTCGGCGCGGGTGATCTCCACCATTACCGAGGCGTTTGACCAGCTGATCAACATCCGGCGCTGACGCCGGATGGGCTGAATGAGACGGACTGAAAGAGGAAGAGAGCCATGAGGATCGCCAACCTCGCCCAGACCCTGCTGATCCGCAACCAGACGCTGGAAACCCAGGCGCGGCTGCAGACCGTCGAGCAGCAGATCGCCAGCGGCTACAAGTCCCAGGTCTTCAGCGGCCTTGGCGGCGAAGCCAAGAAGCTGCTGGATTTCGACCAGGCGAAGAGCAGCCTGTCCACCTATGTGGACAGCATCGTGGCGGCCGAACGGCGCGCCAAGGTGATGGATGCGGCGATGCTGCAGGTCAGCGACATCGCCAAGGATCTGCGCGCCGACAATATCGCCACCTTCCCCTATATGAACGATACGTCGGTTCGGCAGAATGTGCTGACCCGCGCGGAAGAGGCCATCGGCACCACGATCAGCGCGCTGAACACGCAGTTCGAGGGGCGCTTCCTGTTCTCCGGTTACGAGCTCGCGACCAAGCCGGTTGACGATACCGCGGCGGATATCATTGCCGATGCCGAGGCGGTGCTGGTCGCCAACGGTTTCCCGGTCGGCACCCAGCCGATCACGCCTGCCGATATCGAGGCGGCGGTGGACGAATATCTCGGCATCGCGCCAGCCGGCGCTGCCACCTATTACCAGTCCGGCTCCAGCGACCAGGTGGCAGTGCGGATCGACGCCAACCAGGAACTGACCTATGGCGTGACCGCCGATGACGATGCCTTCCGCACTGTGCTGAAGGGCTATCTGATGACGTCGCTCTCGGTGTCGCGCTACGACGATCTGGAGGGCACGGCGCAGGGCAGCTTCGATACGGCCTACGAAAATGCGCGCGGCTTCATCGAGCAGGGCGACGACGCGGTAAATGGCGCGGTCGGCCAGCTGGGCATCCAGCGCCAGAAGATGGAGACCACCCGTCTGGGCCATGATTCGACCATCGATATCCTGACCCAGAGCATTTCCGAGATCCAGGATGCCGACGTCTATGAGGCGATCACCGAGCTGCAGCGCCTGCAGGTGCAGCTTCAGGGCTCCTACCAGGTGACGGCGCAGCTCGCCAATCTCAGCCTGGTGAACTTCATCTAAGGCCTTTTTCGGCTTTATCGCTATCTGCGCCTTTACGCATCGTCCGCTTCGATTTATCGGGCGGACGATGTTTGATTTAGGAAAGGTGCGCGCAGGCGGTGAAGTCCCCTCATTCGCCATTCCCGCACTTGTTGCGGGAATCCAGGGTTCAGCCTGCTCAGGCGGACATCCAGCAAGCGGAAGCCTGGACCCCCGGTACAAGACCGGGGGTGACGGTCAGGGTTTTGTCCCCCGTCAGAGCTTGCTATAGCGCCGCCTCCTCAGTGGGGGCGGCGCTGCCTGTTGTGATCTGCGCTCATTCGCTTATATATAAAAAGCGTCCTTTAACAGGAAGCGACGAGAGCAGGAGAGACAGGCGTGATCAGCGGCATTGGATCAGGCGAGGCTTTCGGCGCCGGCACCCAGCCGGTGGCCCGGAACAATGCTGAGCCGCTTCGCACCAATACCGCCCGTATTCCTGCCAATGGAGGCCCGTCAGAGGAACCGCTCTCCCGGCCGCGTCCCCCGGGGCCGACCGAGGTGGACGGTCCCCAGGTCTGGGGCAATGGCTATCTCAGCCCGGTCTATCGCTTCGACGACAGTACCAGCACCCTGTTCTTCGAGCAGCGCGCCTTCGTCTCCGGCGACACCACCCGCCAGGTGCCGCTCGAAAGCGCGGTGAAGCTCTACAGCCTGTTCGAGCAGGTGCGCCAGAGCACCCTGCCGGGGCAGTCCGGCGAGCCTGAGACAGCAGGCCAGGGCGATCCGGCCCCAGTGCCGACAGCATCTGGTCGGGAGACACCTGAGGCTACGGCCACGGGTCAGACGGAAGCCGCCACTGCAACGGGTGGCACCCCGCAGCCCGCCCCGGCGGAAACGGCACCGATAAGGCAGCCATCCAGCGCTACAGCAGGGCCTGTGGGCCAGTTGCTCGACATCGAGGCCTGAGCGCGGTCGGACTTTTTCAGCAATCCAAACGATAACGGCCCGGTCCGCGTTCTGCGGTCCGGGCCGTGTCTCCTGCCCCTGCTGGCTAACGAGAGGGGCGGGAAGGGCGTGTGTCAGATCTCGCGGTTGACGGCGATCGACACCTTGTCGTGCTTGGGCGTGCTGACGCCGTAGCTGAAATTGCCGGTGGCGGTATAGCCGCCGGTTTCCGCGCGCCTGGTCTGCACGGCGTCCTTGATGACCTTGAAGACGCGCTCGCCGGCTTCAACGGCGCTGGCGAGTGCCATCATGTTGCGACTGACCAGCGCCTGCAGTGCGTCCATCTTCTCGCGCAGCAGGCTGCGCTGCTCCTCCGGCGCCTGGTTCACCGGCGCGGGGTTCTGCTGCAGGGCGGTCTGCAGCTTCACATAATCGTTCGACGCCATGGTCTTTTCCGTCTGCAGCGTCGCGATCTCCTTCAGCAGCCGCTTTTCCAGCAGCTGGGTCTCGCGGCTGAGCACCTCGATCAGACGGTCGATGACCTCGACGAAGCGGTTCAGGTTGACCGGCGGGGGCGGTGCCTCCTGAGCCAGCGTCATGGCGGTGAATGCGGCGTTCATTTGCCTGTCTCCTGTAGTCTCAGCATTTCGGCCTGCACATTGTCGGCGATGCCGAACCCGCCGCGCCTGGAGATTTCCTTGCCCATCTCGGTGACGAGCAGGGAGCGCCAGATGCCTTCGGACGGGCCGCCGCCGAAGGGGCCGTCGGTCGGCAGCGATTCGAACATCGGTTTCAGCATTTCCGAGATGAAGACGGCCTCGAATTCCTCCGCCGCCTTGCGGGCCTTGTCGGCGGTCATGCCGGGGCCGGTCGGGATGGTCGGGCGCCCGCTGGTCGCCTGGCTGGTGGCCAGCGACAGGTCGATCGGGCTGGAGGACGCGGTGCTCATCAGATCACCTCGATTTCGGCCTGCAGCGCGCCGGACGCCTTGATCGCCTGCAGGATGGAGATCATGTCGCGCGGACCGACACCCAGCGCGTTCAGCCCATCGACCAGCTCCTGCAGCGTGACGCCGGAGGGCATGACGGTCAGCCGGCGGTCGGCCTGCTCGTCCACCTCGATCTGGGTGCGCGGCACGACCACGGTCTGGCCGCCATCGCTGAACGGGTTGGGCTGCGAGACCTGCGGCGTCTCGGTGATGCGGATCGTCAGGTTGCCCTGGGCGATGGCGACGGTGCTGATGCGCACATTCTCGCCCATCACGATGACGCCCGACTTCTCGTCGATCACCACCTTGGCGATATAGTCCGGCGAGACGCGCAGCTGTTCGATATCGGTGATCAGGCCAACCGCGTTGTTGGCGTATTGCTGCGGCAGCGCCATGCGCACGGTCGCCGGGTCCAGCGGCTGCGCGATCGGCTGGCCGAGGAAGGCGTTGATCGCCTGGGCCACGCGCCGCGAGGTGGTGAAATCCGGGTTGCGCAGGGAGATCTTCACCGACTCCATCTCGGTCATCTTGAAGTCGATCTCGCGCTCCACGATGGCGCCATTGGCGATCCGGCCTGCGGTCGGCACGCCACGGGTGATGGAGGCGGCGGCGCCCTGCGCGGAGAAGCCGGAGGCGGCCACCGGGCCCTGCGCCACGGCATAGACCTCGCCATCGGCGGCGATCAGCGGCGTGACCAGCAGCGTACCGCCCAGCAGGTTGGAGGCATCGCCGATGGTGGAGATGTTCACGTCGATGCGGGTGCCCTGGCGGGCGAAGGGCGGCAGCGTGGCCGTGACCATCACGGCGGCGATATTATCCACTTCCAGCCCGTTATCGCGGGCATTCACGCCCAGGCGCTCCAGCATGCCGACCAGGCTTTCGCGGGTGAAGATCGACTTGGTCAGATCGTCGCCCGTGCCGTTCAGCCCGACCACGAGGCCGTAGCCGACCAGGATGTTGTCGCGCACGCCCTCGAAGCTGGCGATGTCCTTGATCCGCGAATTGGCGGCGGCAGGCTGCGCGGCAGCCAGCAGGAACGTGGCCACCACCAGCAGGGGGGCGGCGAGCGCCGTCGAAAACAGGGTCTTCCGGATTGATCGCAGCATGTCGCTTCCTCGTGCGTGCAAGCCTGGCGTAATGTCTCGCCACCTCATATGCGAAAAGCGTGCCAGCGCTTGGCAGGTGGCGGGCGGCGGCAGAAGGGCCCGGAATTCCGCCGCTTCCCGCGGATCAGGTCCAGGATCGGGCCGGGCCGGGGGCATGCCGGCGGGCAAGGCGTTCCGGGTCGCGGACCCCAGGCGGAAAAAATTGCCGATCCCGCCGATATGCCTTGCGGTACCAGTGTAATTTGTTGATCCGCCGGCTTATATGGCCATATATAGAGGCATTGGGACGGAGAGAAAATGAAAGTCGGTTCAACAGGCCCCATTCGGTCCGACGCCGCCCGCCGGTCTGACAAGGCCAAGGGCCGTGGCGCCGAGTTCGCGCGTCATCTGAGCGCGACGGAGGAGTCCGGCTCCGCCCAGCCCGTCTCCGGTGTGTCTGGCGTCGATTCCCTGCTGGCCGTCCAGCAGGTGGACGAGCGGCCCGAGCGCCGCGCGCGCCAGCATGGCGAGGATATGCTGAGCCGGCTGGACGAGATCCGCCACGGCCTGCTGCTGGGTGGAATCCCGCTCGCCCGCCTGGAACAGCTTTCCGACATGGTGAAGCGGCAGCGCGAGCGCGATCTCGATCCGCGTCTTGCCGGAATCCTGGACGACATCGAGCTGCGGGTGCGCGTCGAGCTGGCCAAACTGGGCCGCGACAGCTAGCGTTCCTATATTATTAAATACTGAAATTCATTACTTTATTTCGATTTTTCGCCGGCTTTCCATTTAATAAAACTTACTCTTGTTCAGGGGCAGTGCGATCCCTATACTCCGCGCGCTTTCGGTTCTGCGTAGCGTGGAGTGGAGTATGTCAGCATCGCCTTTGCTGCCCCCCGACTACCGGCCGTCCGAGGACGAGCCGTTCATGAATCCGATGCAGCGGGAGTATTTCCGCCAGAAGCTGTTGCGATGGCGACAGGAGATTCTGGTGGAAGCGGGGCAGACCCTCGACCATCTCAGCCAGGAAAATCTGCAGCAGCCGGACATGGCTGACCGCGCCTCGCTGGAGACCGAGCATGCCATCGAGCTGCGTACCCGGGATCGCGAGCGCAAGCTGCTCGCCAAGATCGATGCCGCGCTGGAGCGGATCGACGATGACAGCTACGGCTATTGCGAGGAGACGGGCGAGCCGATCAGCCTGCGCCGGCTGGAGGCACGACCCATCGCCACGCTGAGCCTTGAGGCGCAGGAGCGGCACGAGCGGATGGAACGCACCCACCGCGACGACTGATCCCGCCCCCGGATCGGACAATTACAAAGGCCGCATCGCAAGGTGCGGCCTTTGCTTTGCTTGCCCGAAAATAAAAAGACCGCCTGGCCCCGGTTTCGGGAGGCGGTCTTTCGGTTCAGCCTTCTGCCGGCCGTCGCTTGCCCTTTAGATACTTGCCTTCCGGCGGGGCGGGCCAGAACCTTCTGCCCTGGGCATTCTGCTTCCGCTTGCCGCCTGTCCGGCCTTCTGCCGGCAAAATCTGCTGCCGTCTTTAGAACGGCATGATGATGTCCATCACCTGCTGGCCGTAGCGCGGCTGCTGCACATCGGTGATGTGGCCGCGGCCGCCATAGGCGATGCGCGCCTCGGCCAGACGGTCATAATCGATGGTGTTGGTCGAGCTGATATCCTCCGGCCGGATGATGCCGCCGACGATCAGTTCGCGGACCTCGAAATTCACCCGCACTTCCTGCTTGCCATAGACCACCATATTGCCGTTCGGCAGCTTCTGGGCGACCACGGCGGCGACCCGCAGATTGATCGCCTCCCGGCGGTTGATGGTGCCGGTGCCGGTGCTGCTGCTGCCGCTTTCCAGGCCCAGCAGATTGCCGGGGTTCACGGCGTCGGGCAGCACCTTGCCGAGTTCGGCTTCCAGGCCGAACAGGCCGGTCAGCCCAGCATCCTCGCTGTTGGCGCGGGTGCGCGCGGTGGTGTTCGAGAGCTGCGCGTTATCAGCGATCTCGATGATGACGGTGATCAGGTCGCCGACCTGGGATGCGCGCTGATCCTTGAAGAAGGCCCGCGAACCCATGCTCCACAGCGAATTCGCCTGGCGCACCTGCGGCCGCATCTCCGGCATCGGCATGCTGACCGGGGTGTAGTTGCTGGAGTGGGTCGGGTTGTCGATGCCGCTGAGGCCCGGCGCCTTGCCGACCTGGCTCAGCCGCTCGCCGGCGCCGCAGGCCGACAGGCTGAGCGCGGCAAGAGCGGTGCAGGCGAGCAGGAGTGCGCGGCTGCGCTTCGGGCTGTGGGGTTTCGTGGTGGTCATGGCAACTATCCTTCTTCAGGCAAGCTAGGGGCAGTCAAAGGGGCGGTAAGGGCGGCCGCCCGTTACTTTTCGTCTGTTCAGTTCAGGGCCACCTGGCCGCGGGTGACGACCTCGACGAGGTTCGGCCCGACGACCTTGCCCTGGATGATCTTCTTCGAGCCGGTATTGGTGACCTGGATCAGGTCGCCCTCGGCGCCGTTCTGCATGGCGATGCCGGTGGCGGTCAGCCGCATGTTGGCGGTGGTGGCCACGATGGTGACGCGGTCGCCGCGCGTGGTCAGCAGGTTCGGCTTCAGGTCGGTGCTGCGCAGCGGGCGGTTCGCGGCCAGCGGGCGGCGGGTGACCGTGCCGATGATGTCTTCTGGCTGGGCGACGATATTGCCGGCCAGGCTGGCCTGCCGCACCTTCTTCCAGGCGACGTCGCTCTGCTGGATTACCGCACCCGGCAGCACGGCGCGGGCCAGCACCGGCACATCGATCAGCGTATAGACGCGGCCCGTGACCTGCACGCTCTGCGCCTCGGGATCGTTCGCCGGGGCGGTGATGGTGGCCTGGAAGCGCTGCGAGCGCTTGTCGTAGCTCAGCTGCTCGACCCGCATGGTCATCGGCCGGTCGGTCGCGATATGCAGCTGGACGCTGCGGTTGAACAGATCGACGTCGATCTCCTCGAACCGGTCCTGGGTGATCAGCGCATCGCGGATCTCGCGCTCGATCTCCTCCGCCGGCACGACCACGCTGGCGCGTTCGATGGCGACCTTGTCCAGCGGGCTGTTCGGCCGCCAGTCGAGGCCATGCTGCTGCGCCAGGGCATAGAGATGGCTGGCGGTGTAGATACGGCGCTCGCCGGGCTGGGGCGCATGATCGATGATGCTGTTCCGATCGTCGGAGATGCCGGCGAACAGGTGGCCGAGGCGTACCTCGCGCCCCTGCACCATCGTGACGTTCTGCAGCGCCACCGGCAGCAGGGCGGCAGCCGGCGCCAGCACACGGTCGCGCGTCTGGTATTGCTGCGCCGATGCGGGCAGCGTGGCCAGACCCAGCAGGGGAGCCACAAGCATGGGGGCCAGGACGGCGAGACCCAGGCCGCGCATCCGAAGCTGCCCAGAAGTGTTCCGGGGGGCGGTCTTATGGTTGGCTCGCATGATGTCTGCTCCTTCTTCCGCGTGTGTCGCTTAGCCGCTCGCGCCTGATCCGGGATCAGCGCAGGCGGGTGACGGTCTGCATCATCTGGTCGGTGGCTTCGATGACCTTGGAGTTCATCTCGTAGGCGCGCTGCGCGGTGATCAGCGAGGTGATCTCGGTCACCGGGTTCACGTTCGAGGTCTCAAGGTACCCCTGCAGCAGCGTGCCATAGCCCGGCTCGCCCGGATTGCCGGCGATTTCCGCGCCGGAGGCCGGGGATTCGACCAGCAAATTGTTACCGATGGCCTCAAGGCCGGCCATGTTCGGGAACACCGCCAGATCGATCCGGCCGAGATTCTGCAGTTCGACCTGGTTGTCCAGCTTCGCCAGAACCTCGCCGCTGGCATTGATGGTAACCGACACGGCGTTCTGCGGCACGGCGATGGCCGGCTGCACCAGGAAGCCGTCGGCGGTGACGAGCTGGCCTTCCGGGTTCAGCTGGAAGGAACCGTCGCGGGTATAGCCGATCTCGCCATTCGGCAGTTCGATGCGGAACAGCCCTTCGCCCTGGATGGCGACGTCGAGCTGGTTGTCGGTCAGCATCAGGTTGCCCTGCTCGTTGATCCGGTAGGTGGCCGCAGCACGGACACCGACACCGATCTGCAGGCCGGAGGGCACGACATTGCCTTCCTGCGCGGACTGGGCGCCGACCCGGCGCAGATCCTGGTAGAGCAGGTCCTGGAATTCCGGCCGCATGCGCTTGAAGCCGACCGTGCTCATGTTGGCGATGTTGTTGGAGATGACCTCCACATTGATCTGCTGCGCCTGCATGCCGGTGGCGGCAATATTAAGGGATCGCATGATTTCTACTCCGTATCTGGCTTATGGCCGTTAAGTGCGTGCGGTCAGGTCTTAGGCGCCGTTATTCGGCTTGCCGAGCCGGCGGATACCATCGCGCATCCGGTCATGCTCCTGCTGGATGAGGTTGGAGGTGCGTTCATAGCTGCGGTGAATGTCGATCATCCGCGTGATCTCGCCGACCGCATTCACGTTGGAGCTTTCCAGCGCGCCCTGCACGACCCGCGAATTCTGCGGCTCAATCGGCTCCTCCAGGGAGACGAACAGGTTGGTGCCGGCGCGCTGCAGCGTCTGCGGGTTGTCGAAGCCGACGATCTGGATCTGGCTGATCTCGACACCGTCCTGGGTGCGGATGAAGCCGAACTCATCGACCAGCAGCGGCCCCTGATCCATCGGGATCGAGACCGGGTTGTTGTTGCTGTCGAGCACCGCATAGCCCTCGGTGGTGACAAGCTCGCCATTCTCGTTCGGCTTGAAGCTGCCGGTGCGCGTATAGCGCGGGCCCGCCGGCGTCTCGACGACGAAGAAGCCATCGCCAGTCACCGTCAGGTCATAATCGTTCGCAGTGGTCTGCAGCGCGCCTTCTGACATGTCGAAGGCAATCGCCTTGTCGATCACATAGGACAGCTTCTCACCGAAGCGGGGCTGCTCCAGATATTCGGCGAACAGCACGCGCTGCCCCTTGAAGCCGGCCGTGTTCACGTTGGCGATATTGTTCGCGATCGTGGACATCTCGCGCTGCAATGCGCTCTGACGTGACAAGGCGATGAACGAAGTGGCTTCCATGATCGTGTCTCTCCTGCCTGGTTCGATGGCCGGTAACGGTCCGGCACCTCGGGCTCGCCAAACCAGATGCAGGAGGTGTGCCAAAACGAAAACGCCAGGAAATCCGCCACTTTTCTGGAGAGAATCCGGTTCTGGGGACGGCGTGGGCATGTTGCGGCAGGCTTTGCCCGGCAAATCTTGCCAAGCCGTATCGCACAGCGTGGCAGGGGGAGGGGTACTCTTTGCCGGGCGCTGCCGCCGCGGCGGTGTGGGACCACAAGATCACGCGGTCGGCATTTAAAAAACGACAAGGTATGGGGTTACGCGGCAGCCAATCCTTTCAACACAGACGTGATTCCGCTAAACTGCAAAAAGCGTTATGTATGAAGCCATGCCGGATCGCCGGACACGATGCGGCCCGGCGTATGGCCAGGGAAGGCACGATTTTTGCTCCATCGGTTTTCAGGCGTCCAATCCGGGCGTCGCACCCAAGGCGCAGGCCGCCCGCTCCGGGCGGCTCCGCAAGAGTGACGGACAGGTAGAAGAAGATGGCGGCTGACGCGGTCGGCGAGGATTTTGAAGAAGGCGGTGAAGGCCCGCCGAAGAAAAAGTTCAGCGGTAAGAAGCTGATCCTTTTCATCGTGCTGCCGCTGCTGCTGCTGATCGGCGCGGCCGTCGGCGTCTATTTCTCCGGCCTGCTCGGCTCCGACCCGGCGCCGGTGGATACCGCCCAGGAGGCACCGCCGCCGCCGCCGCCGGCGCAGGCCGTGTTCTTCGATCTGCCGGAAATCATCGTGAATCTGAACAGCACCGGCCGGCGCTCCACTTTCCTGAAGATGAACATCAGCCTGGAGCTGCAGAACCCGTCCGATATCGCCCGGATCAACGAGGTGATGCCGCGCATCATCGATAATTTCCAGGTCTATCTGCGTGAATTGCGGATCGAGGATCTTCAGGGTTCCGCCGGCATGTACCGCCTGCGCGAGGAGCTGCTGCGGCGGGTGAATCTGGCGGTGCGGCCGGCGCGCGTGCGTGACGTGCTGTTCCGCGAGATGCTGGTGCAGTAGCGGATGCGGCGCCGGGACAAGACGGAGGCAAGATGAGCAACGACCAGGATGCCCTGGCTGACGAATGGGCCGCCGCGGGCGAGGACGACGAGGATATGGCCGCCGCCATGGGCGGCGATGAGGATGAGGCTACAGCCCGTGTCCTGAACCAGGCGGAGATCGATTCGCTTCTCGGCTTCGACGAGGATGGCGACGGCTCGGGCGACAATTCCGGCATCCACGCCATCGTCAATTCGGCGCTGGTGTCCTATGAACGCCTGCCGATGCTGGAGGTGGTCTATGATCGCCTTGTCCGCATGATGTCCACCAGCTTGCGCAATTTCACCTCGGACAATGTCGAGGTCTCGCTCGACAACATCAACTCGATCCGCTTCGGCGATTATCTGAACTCGATCCCGCTGCCCGCCATGCTGGGCGTGTTCAAGGCCGACGAATGGGACAATTTCGGCCTGCTGGTGGTCGATTCGGCGATGATCTATTCCATCGTCGACGTGCTGCTGGGCGGCCGGCGCGGCACGGCGGCGATGCGTATCGAGGGCCGGCCTTACACCACCATCGAGCGCAATCTGGTCGAGCGGCTGATCAACGTCGTGCTGTCCGACCTGTCGGCGGCCTTCGACCCGCTGTCGCCGGTGACCTTCCGCTTCGAGCGTCTGGAGACCAACCCGCGCTTTGCCACCATTGCCCGCCCGGCCAACGCCGCCATCGTCGCGCGCCTGCGCATCGATATGGAGGATCGCGGCGGACGGCTGGAGCTGCTGCTGCCCTACGCGACGCTGGAGCCGGTACGTGAGCTGCTGCTGCAGATGTTCATGGGCGAGAAGTTCGGCCGTGACTCGATCTGGGAAGGCCATCTGGCGACCGAGCTGTGGCACACCGATGTCGAGCTGGAAGCGGTGCTGGACGAAGTGCCGGTGCCGCTGGGCGACGTGCTGAACTGGAAGGTCGGCAGCCGCATGTTGCTGAACACCGAGGCGGATTCGACCATCGATCTGCGCTGCGGCAACGTCACCCTGTTCGGCGGCCGCATGGGCCGCAAGGGAACCGATATCGCCATTCGCATCGAGAAGCGTCATCGCAAGATGTAGCATGGAGCCGCCGGCACGCCGCCGGCCGCCACGGGAAGGGATGGGCGCATGATGGGCCTGGAAATGTCGCTGCTGCTGGAAACGCTGGTGGCTGCCTTGCTGGTCGCCACCATCGTCTATGCCGCCATCCTGAACCGCAAGCTGGGCCGGCTGCGCGCCGACCGGGCGGAGCTGGAGGCGCAGATCGCCCGATTCGTGGAGTGCACGCATCGCGCCGAAGCCAGCATCAAGCATCTGAAGGCGGTTTCCGAAGAGGCCGGCCGGTCGCTGCAGCAGCCCATCGACAGGGCTATGGCCGTGCGCGATGAGCTGGTGTTCATGATCGAGCGTGGCGACACGCTGTCGGAGAAGCTGTCGGGCCGGATCTCGGCGGCGCGCGAGCCGCGCGCGGAAGAGACGCCTGCTGCCATGCCCAGGCGACCGCGCCCGGCCGCGCCAGTTCAGGCTGCGCCCGGACAGGAGCGGGGCCAGGACAGGATGGTGGGACCGGCGCCCGAGGAGGACGAGGATATGGCCGGCCGTTCCAAGGCGGAGCGCGACCTGCTGCGTGCTCTCCGCGAGGCCCGCTAGCAACAACTGCTGAGATATGAAGGGGCGCGTGGCGCCCGCCTGAAAGAACCGAGTGGAATAGTGATGCTGTCGATCCCACGCCTGTTGCCGGTTACGATTCTGGCCGCCCTGCTGCTGCTGACCGTGAAGCTGGGCGGTATCTGGGACGGTGTCTCCCGCCTGCAGGCCGGGATCGGCACTGCGCCGGTGCGTGCCCAGCAGGCCCAGCAGCCGGCGCCCGCAAACCAGCAACCGGCGAACCAGCAGCAACCGGCCAATCAGCAGCCCGCAGGTCAGCCTTCCACAAATCAGCAGAACGGGGCCAACCAGGGTGGTACGGGCCAGGGTGGGGCTTCGTCGGGCGGCACCGCCGTCGATCCGATCCTGTTCAGCCGGTCGGAAATCGAGCTGCTGCAGGAATTGTCGCGCCGCCGCGATGAGCTGGACCAGCGCGAGCAGACGCTGGTGCAGAAGGAGGGGCTGCTGGCAGCCGCCGAGCAGCGTATCGACAAGAAAATTGCCGAGCTGGATGCGATCCGCTCCGACATCGAGGGGCTGATCAAGAAATATAACGAACAGGAAGAGGCGGAGGTGCAGCGCCTCGTGAAGATCTACGAGGCGATGAAACCCAAGGATGCGGCCCGCATCTTCGACCAGCTGGACATGAACATCCTCCTCCAGGTCGTGGAGCGCATGGCCGAACGCCGCGTCGCGCCGATCCTCGCCGATATGAGCCCGAAACGGGCCAATGAGCTGACTGCGGAAATTGCATCGCGTCGCCAGATGCCTGATCTTGGCGCGCAACCGACCCAGTAGCGGTAACAGTGGCGGAATTACAGCGGAACCGGCGCCGCCTGGCGCTTAAAAAAAGATCGTGATCGTTTTAACTCTTGTTTAATTAACGGCGACTAGAGTGACCCCCGTCGCCCGTTAACCACACAAACCTACGCTTTAAACCGAGGTGATGAATGAGCGTCGATATGAACATGGATATCCTCATCGTCGATGATTATCGCACGATGCTCCGGATCATCCGCAATCTGCTGAAACAGATCGGCTTCGATAATGTCGATGAAGCCACCGATGGCAGCATGGCGCTCAAGAAAATGCGCGAGAAGAGCTATGGGCTCGTCATTTCCGACTGGAACATGGAGCCGATGACCGGCCTGCAGCTCCTGAAGGAAGTGCGCGCGGACGCCAAGCTGAAACATACGCCCTTCATCATGGTGACGGCGGAAAGCAAGACCGAGAACGTGATCGCCGCCAAGCAGGCCGGCGTGAACAATTACATTGTGAAGCCGTTCAACGCCGCCACGCTGAAGATGAAGCTGACGGCTGTCATCGGGAACTTCTGACAGAGGGTTCTGCCATGGCCGTTCCGTCGAAATTTTCGGCAAAGCAGCCTGCCGGCGAGGCCGCTGCCGATTCGTCCGCCGGTCCGGCCGTGACCACGGAAGAGGTGGTCTCCGTTGTCGAGCAGATGCTGTCCAACCTGCGCGGCGACCTGTCGCCGGGTGCCATGCAGCTCTATGGCGAGCTGGAGGATCTGGCGCGCTTCATCCGTGATGCCCGCAAGGACCTGGCGGAAATCCGCCCGGAAGACATCCGCGACCATCATATCCCGAGTGCCACCGACGAGCTGGATGCGGTGATCGGCGCCACCGAGGAGGCGACGGGCCGTATTCTGGATGCCTGCGAGGTGTTCTCCGAAGTCTCCGGCAAGCTGTCGGAAGAGGATTCGGAGCGCACCATGAATGCGGTCACCGAAATCTACGAGGCCTGCAACTTCCAGGACATTACCGGCCAGCGCATTACCAAGGTGGTCGGCACGCTGAAGCATATCGAGGACAAGATCGAACAGCTCCTCCAGGCTTTCGGCGCGGGGGTCAATAACGCGAAGGACGGCGCTGCCAAGAAGCCGCCGGCCGCGGAAAAGCCCAAGGGCAAGGATGGCCGGCCGGATGCCGATCTGCTGAATGGCCCGCAATTGCCCGGCAATGCGAATTCGCAGGAAGATATCGACGCAATTCTCGCGAGTTTCGACTAGACTGTCGCCAGTTAGGTTAACGGGCGGCCGGAGTCGATGCAGGGCGAAGACGGGCAGAACGAAACGAAGAATCCCGCAGCGGCCAGTGCCCAGGCTCTGTTGAGCCTGTATCTCCTCCTGCTGGCCTTCTTCATCCTGCTGCAATCCATCTCCACCTTCGAGGACCAGCGCGCCGGCGAGGTGATGGAAGGGGTAAACCGCAGTTTCCCCTCCTTCCTGAAGTCCGGCACGGTCGGCGGCGACCGCATGACCAGCGGCGGCCTTGCCGAGGGTGCCGAAGCCTCGGCCCGGCTGGGTCCGCTTTTCGAAAGCCAGTTCACCCTGTCGCCGACGGCGCGCATGACGCCGGCCGACAGCTTCCGCGCGACCGTGCCGCTGGCGGAACTGTTCGAGGGGCCGGGTGAGGGGCTGAATCCGCAAATCGCCCCCTTCCTTGATCAGCTTGCCGATATTCTGCAGCGCCCGCCTGCCGGTGCACGGATCGAGCTTGAACTGCTGATTCCCGAAAAACCGGCTGCCATCGGCGCCAGCGGAAATGCCGAGACACCAACCATGCGGCGGCTTGCCAATCTGGTGCAGGCGCTCGTTCAGGCCGGCGCGCCGGCCAGCGTGCTGTCCATCGGCTATGGGCTTGGCAACGGAAACGGCAATGGCGATGGCCAGAAGATGAGCTTCCTGTTCCATGTCCGGAGCAGCGCCAGCACTGCCGTCACCTTCGGTCCGGAGAGCCGCTGATGCCCTCCGATCCGCTTTTTGGCCTGAACAGCGGCCCGCATGGTGGTGCAGGCAAAAACCCCAACGCACCAGATTCACCGCCGCAGCACAGCCCGTTCCATATCCTGCCGAAGGTCGGCGGGCCGTTCTGGCTGCTGACCTTTCTCGACGTCATCAGCCTGCTGCTGGCCTTCTTCATCATGCTGTTTGCCATGTCGAACCCCAGGACAGCAGACTGGGAGGAGCTGTCGGCCACCCTGGCCGACCGGCTGGCACCGAATGTGGAGACCGTGAAGCCGGCGCCGCCGACCGCGCTGACCATCGACGAAGACAAGACCGTACCGGGCCTGAACCTCGATTATCTGGTCTCGCTGCTGCGCGGCCATCTCGACAGCGATCCGCTGTTGGCACGAACCGTGCTTCACCGTTTTCCGGACCGGTTGATCCTCTCGATGCCGTCCGACCTGCTGTTCGCGCTGAACAGTGCCGCCCTCAACGACCAGGCCCGCCGGGCCCTGTTCGAGCTGGGCGGCCTGCTCGGCAACCTCAGCAACCGGACGGATGTGTATGGTCATACCGATCCCGCGCCGATCCGCTCCGGTCCCTATCGCAGCAACTGGGAGCTTTCGTTGGCGCGTGCACAGTCCGTAGCGACGGCGCTGCTGGAATCGGGTTATGATAAGCCTATGATCGTTCAAGGATTCGCCGATACGCGCTTCGTTTTTCTCGCCCGTGATATCCTCTCGCCCCGGCGTGAGGCGCTGGCGCGCCGCGTCGATATCGTGCTCTACCCGTCGCAGGCCGCGATCCTGCCATGAGGCGCGCCGCGATCCTTTCCCTGCTTGGGGCCCTGCTGGCGGCCCTGACTGGTGCGGCGTATCTCGCGCCGCTGCCGGCGCTTGCTCAGCAAACCGGACAGCCAGCCAGCAGCCCGGCACAGACGACGGCACCGGTGCAGGTGCCGGTGCGTGGTGGCCTGCATGAAGGCTATGGAAGGCTGGTGTTCGACTGGCCCGGTAATGTGGAATACACGGCGGCAGTCGAGGATGGTTCGCTCATCATCCGGTTCGACCGGCCGCTGCGCACGGATATCTCCGGCGCGCTCGCCAATCTGCGCAGCTTCCTGGCCGGCGGATCGCTGGAACCGGACGGCCGCACCCTGTCCTTCGTGCTGGCCAATGGCGATTTTGGCTTGCGCAGCTTCAAGATCGGCACCTCGGTCGTGCTCGACCTGCTGCGCCAGGGCGGGGCAGAGACGGCAGAATCCGCGCCGCCACCCAGCCCGCTGCCGGCCAATGCGCAGCAACCGGCACCAGCCAGTGTGCCAGCCAGTCCGGCGGCCACCGACCTCAGGGTGCGCGGCGCCGATCATGACGGCTATTCCCGTCTGGTGTTCGACTGGAATCAGCCGGTCGATTACACGGTGGACAGCCGGAACGGGCAGGCAACCCTGCGATTCGACCGGCCGGCCAGCTACGAGATCGGCACGCTGAACAGCCGGCCGCTGCGCAATGTGCGGCGGGTGGAACCGACAGGCGGCGACGGGCGCGGTGTGACCCTGCAGATCGCCCCCGATTCGCGGCTCAGGCATTTCCGCAGTGGCACGCGAATCGTGGTCGATGTGCTGAACCCTGCTTCCGGAGGCGCGCCGGAAACCCGACCGGCCTCCCAACAGGCAACTGCACCCACACCGACGCCCAAGCCGCCGGCCGGCGAGCGCGGCCAGCCAGCAGCGGCGCCCCAGCAGGCACCGCAGGCTCAGACTCCGGGCCAGCCTCCCTCCGCCGCAACCGCCAGCCCACAGGACCGCCCGCCCGGGGAACGCGGCCCGTCGCTGCCCGCACAGCCGGTCACGCCGGTTACCAGCCAGCAGACGGCGGATGCCCGCCCGATCCCGGGAGCAGGGCCGGCGGCGCAACCCCTGACCTCATCCCTGGCGCCGTCGCGAATCCAGGCCCCGGTACCGCTGGAGCAGCTACAGGGCGCACCGGTACCGGTGACGCTGCGCCGCGAGGGCGACATGGTGGCGCTGCGCTTCCAGTTCGAGGATTCCAACGCCGCGGCCGTGTTCCGCCGTGCCGCGCATCTGTGGATCGTGTTCGATGGTGCGCGTCGCTTCGACTTCTCGGCGGTGACGGATACCGACGCGGGCATCTTCTCTGAACTAACGCAGGTTCCGGTACCGAATGGCTCGCTGGCACGCGCGCGTCTGGTCCCCGGCGTCAATCCCCGGATCTGGCGCGACGGGCCAAGCTGGGTGATCGAGCTGCGCGCACAGCCGCTGCGCCCCGACGTGGCGCTGGCGACCGAGGTGCAGCCGGTCAGCCCGCAGGGGCCGCGCCTGTTCATTCCCGTTACCGGCATTGGCGAGACCGTTGTCGTGCGCGACCCGGAGGTCGGTGACGAGCTGCATATCGTGCCGCTGTCGATGCTGGGGCGCGGTATCGAGGGCGACCGGCGCTTTGCCGAGTTCGAGCTGCTGGCGACGGTGCAGGGTATCGCCGTGGTGCCGCTTGCCGATGGCGTGGCGGTACGGCAATTGCCGGATGGTGTCGCAATCACCAGCGGCGACGGTCTGGTGCTGTCGCGCGACCTGCCGGAACGGTCGGAGACCTTCGGGGAAGTTGCGTCGGACAGCGATATCCGCAAGGGCAAGCCTTTCGCCATGCAGGAATGGCGCGGCAACCAGGCGCCCGGCCAGGGTTTCTATCCCAAGCGGCAGCAGTTGCAATTCGCCCTGGCCGATGCCACCAGCATCGCACGCACCAAGCCGCGCATGGATCTCGCGCGCTTCTACTTCGCCAACGGCCTGGCGCCGGAGGCGATGGGGCTGCTCCGGATCATCGCGGAGGGCGATGCGGACTATGCGAACCTGCCCAGCTTCAAGGCGCTGCGCGGCGCTACCCTGTTCATGATGGGCCGCCACGAGGACGCGTTGAAAGACCTTTCCGACCGGGCGCTGGATGGTATCCGCGAGGTGGCGCTGTGGCGCGGCGCGGCCTTCGCGGCGCTCGGCAAGTGGAACGAGGCGGTGGAGCAGTTCGCCCGCGCCGGCGAGATTCCGGCCGACTATCCGCGTAACTACACGACGGAGATCGCGCTGCTGGCGGCCCAAGCGGCCATCCGCGTCGGCGACAACCGTGGTGCTGGCCAGTTCCTGAACGTGGTGGCGGCCGGCACGCCGACCGACAGCGAACAGGCGCGCATCAACTATCTGCGCGGGCTTGTGCTGCAGGCGGCGGGCGATACCGATGCGGCGTTCGAGCTGTGGCGTCCGCTGGCCGAGGGCGCGGACCGCTGGGCCCGGGTGCGGGCGGCACGCGCGATCATCGAGCAGGAGCTGGCGCAGGGCAAAATCTCCAACGCCGATGCGCTGCAGCGGCTGGAAAGCCTGCGCTTCGCCTGGCGCGGCGACGATCTGGAGTTCGATCTGCTGCGCCGGCTGGGCGACCTGTATCTGGCGGAGAATGATTACCGGAACGGTCTGGCGACGCTGCGCGAGGCGGCGACCCTGTTCCCGAATCATCCGGAAACGCCGACCCTGGCGCGCACCATGACCGACGCCTTCGCCAAACTCTATCTGGAAGGCGGTGCGGAGCGCATGCCGCCGCTGACAGCGCTGGCGCTGTACGATGATTTCCGGGAGCTGACGCCGCCCGGTGCGCGCGGCAACGAGATGATCCAGCGTCTGGCTGACCGTCTGGTGACGGTCGATCTGCTGGACCGTGCCGCCAACCTGCTGGACCGTCAGGTGAAGTTCCGCCTGGAAGGGGTGGAGAAGGCGCGGATCGGCGCCCGGCTGGCGCTCATCCGGCTGCTTGACCGTCGGCCCGAGGCGGCG
Source organism: Oceanibaculum indicum P24 (assembly GCF_000299935.1). Classification (NCBI taxonomy): domain Bacteria; kingdom Pseudomonadati; phylum Pseudomonadota; class Alphaproteobacteria; order Rhodospirillales; family Oceanibaculaceae; genus Oceanibaculum; species Oceanibaculum indicum. Next base: position 23,366 of record NZ_AMRL01000013.1, read on the forward strand.
GTCGGCGCGCTGGACGAGAGTGCTGTGCCCGGCATTCCGGTGGAGCTGGCGCGCGAGCGCAACCGGCTGCGGGCGCGGGCGCAGTTCGACCTCGGCAATCCCGAACAGGCCATCACCCTGCTGCAGCCGGACACCAGCCGCGAGGCCGACCTGCTGCGTGCCGATATCCTGTGGCGGCAGCAGGATTGGGCCGGCGCCGCCGAGGTGTTCGCCCGGCTGGCCGATCCGCTGGCCGACAAGCGCGACCTGACGGAGCGCGAGGCGACGCTGGTGCTGAACTGGGCGATTTCCGCCTCGATGAGCGAGAACACCCCGGCGGTGGTGCTGATCCGGCAGAATTTCGCGCAGGCGATGGACGCCACCCGCTTCCGCGAGGCCTTCCGCCTGATCACCAACACGACCTCGGGCGATTTGAACGATCTGCGGACGCTGACCCAGCGGTTCCAGGAGGTCGAGCGCTTCCAGTCCTTCCTCAGCGATTACCGGGAACGGCTGAAGGCCAGCCAGCTCAGCGCCATCAACTGACGCGTCTCTAGAGCGGCCCGAAGCTCTGCACCAGGCTGCCGGCGATCATGTACCAGCCGTCCAGCAGCACGAAGAAGATCAGCTTGAAGGGCAACGAGACGATAACCGGCGGAATCATCATCATGCCCATCGACATCAGGACCGAGGCGACCACCATGTCGATGATGACGAACGGGATGTAGATCAGGAAGCCGATCTCGAAGGCGCGCCGCAGCTCGCTGATCATGAAGGCGGGGACCAGCGCGCGCAGCGGCGTGTTCTCCCCCACCTGATCCGGCGTGGCCTTGGCGATGCCGAGGAACAGGTCCAGATCCTGCTCGCGCACATGGGTACGCATGAAGCTGTGGAACGGGGCGATCACCCGCTCCAGCGCCTCGGCCTCGTCAATCTGCTGGTCGAGCAGCGGCACCACACCCTCGTTATAGGCGCGCTCCAGCGTCGGCTGCATGATGAAGAAGGTCAGGAACATCGCCAGGCTGATCAGCACGATGTTCGGCGGGTTCTGTTGGGTGCCGAGCGCGAAGCGCATGAAGGACAGCACCACGATAATCCGGGTGAAGGAGGTGACCATCACCAGGATGCCCGGTGCGATGGACAGCACCGTGAACACCGCCAGCAGCTGGATGATGCGGGCGGTGGTGGAACCGTCCGGCGCGCCCAGGTCGAGATTGAAGCTCTGCGCCACCGCCATCTGTGGCAGCAGCAGTAGGGCCAGCGTCAGCAGTGCGGGCATCGCAAGCAGGCGGCGGCTCATTCGGCCGTCTCCGTGCCGGGGCGGCGGCCAAGGCGCGGTTCGCGCGGGCCAGCCGGTGCTACTGTTGCCTTGGTTGCGGGTTTTGCGGCGGGGGGCGTACGGTCCAGCACGGCATCGAAATCGGCGGTGCCGTCCGGCTCCTCCTCATCGAGGGATTCGATCAGCAGGTCGCTTTCCGGCCCCAGCAGCACCAGATGTTCCCGTCCGTCGCGGCGCAGCAGCACCAGTCGCCGCTTGGCATCCACCGGCAGCACCTCGACCAGCCGCAACCGCCGCTCGCCGCGCGTGCGCGGCAGGGCACCACCGATCCCGAGCCGGCGCATGACCAGATAGAACAGGCCGAGCAGGGCCAGGACGAAGACCAGCGCAAGAACGGCGTAGAGATAGCTTTCGATGTTCATGTGCCGGCCTTTTCGGGGAAATTCATCGGAAGCCTTTACCATAGGCACGCGCGGCATGCAGCCTTTGCGCGCTGGCCGGGTCCTGCCTTGTCTCGCCGGCCTTCTGCTCCATCCCGCCGCCTAGCTTTTCCGCCAGCTTTTCCAGTGCCTTGATCGCCTGTTCCATCGCCGGCAGCAGCGTGCGGGCCTCGGCGGCGGGCAGGGCGGTCGCCCCGGCGCAGGCCGCTGCAATGGCGCTGGTCAGGCCGGCCAGCTGGACAGGCCCCCCGGCGTCGAGCGCCTGGGCAGCGGCCTCTATATCGGCCTGGATACGGGCGAGGTTTTGGCGGGCTTCGGCGAGGGTCATGAGGTCGCAGGGCTGGCGGAGGACGGGCCGGTGTGGGGCGGGTTAGTAGGGGCCGCATCCTCGGTCAGCTGGTTGTTCGCGCGGTACACATAGGACAGGATTTCCGCGACAGCCGCGAAGGCCTCGACCGGAATTTCCTGATTGGCTTCCACCGCCATCAGCACCTGGGCGAGTTCCGGGTCGCGGCGCACCTTCACATCATGATCGAAGGCAAGGCGCAGGATCTTCTCGGCCACCGAGCCATAGCCCTGCGCCACCACCACCGGCGCCCGGTCGGCACCGCGTTCGTGATGCAGTGCGACCGCAATCTGCCGTTCGCCCTTCTTGCCACCGGACTCCGGGGGTGGCGACGGCACCTCAATTTCGTCGATGATGTCGAACAGCCGCTCGCCGAGCGAAGGCTTGTGGTGGCGCAGCTGCGGAGGCTTTTTCGGCTCCATGCGGTATCCCGTATGAATTCTGTCCGTCATCTTAACGCATTTTCCGGGGACGGGACACTCCGTGCGGCGATGCGGCAAATCTTGCCGGGGCGGCAGCGGACAGGCCGGAATCTCCTGCCGCGCCGTGCCGCCCTGTTTAAATAATTATGTGTTTTCAATGCATTGAGTTTCGGCACGTTGCTTGCTTTCATTCGGGCAAGGCAAACGGCCGATCCGGATGCGAGTTTAGGAGACGACGCGATGAGCATGGGCAATCTGGCACTGTTTCAGGGCATGAAGCAGAAGATGGACTGGCTGACCCAGCGTCATACCGTGCTGGCGGAGAATATCGCCAATGCCGACACGCCGGGCTACCGGGCGCGCGATCTGAAGCCGCTGGAATTCCGCTCGCTGGTGAAGGAAACCCCGCGGGTGAACATGGCCGCCACCTCTTCCAGCCACCTGACCGGCCTGCGCCGCGAGCCGGAGTTCCGCGTCAATGAGGAACGGCCGCGCAACGCCTACGAGGTCAGCATCAACCAGAATGCCGTGTCGCTGGAAAACCAGCTGACCAACGTATCGCAGAACCAGGCCGATTTCCGCCTCGCCAGCAGCCTGTACCGGCAGAACATCACCCTGATGAAGCTGGCCATCGGCCGCCAGCCGGGCGCTTAAGATCGGGCGCGTAAGACCAGGTAGCGGATAGAAGGAGAGAGCAGGATGTCACAGGATCTGATGCGCGCGATGACCGTCTCGACCTCGGGCATGAAGGCCCAGGGTCTGCGGCTGCGGGTGATCTCGGAAAACCTCGCGAACGCCGATTCGGTGGCGCAGGGGCCGGGGCAGGAGCCGTACCGGCGCAAGCTGGTGATGTTCCGCAACGAGCTGGACCGGGCCGACAATCTGCACAAGGTGTCGGTCAGCCGCGTGACGAACGACCCCTCGCAGTTCCAGACCAAGTACGATCCGACGCATCCCTATGCGGATCAGGACGGCTACATCATGACTCCGAACGTCTCCTCGCTGATCGAAACCATGGATATGCGCGAGGCGCAGCGCAGCTACGAGGCCAATCTGAACGTCGTCGAGACCTCGATGTCGATGCTGACCAGGACCATCGATCTTCTGCGCATTTGATGATAAATAGGAAGCGTTGAGCGCGAAGGAGGAAGTGCCATGGTTGCCCGGATCGGTGATGCGATCGCTGCCTATGCCAAGACCGGCCAGATCGACAGCGGTCCGTCTGGTGGCAGTGCGGTTGCGCCTGGCAAGGATTTCGCCAGCTTCCTGCGCGACAGCGTCCAGGAGGCGCACGAGGTCATGAAGGGCGGCGAGCAGATGAGCATGAAGGCCATCACCGGCAAGGCCGACCTCAATGATGTGATCGTCGCGGTGAACGATGCCGAGGTGACGCTGCAGACCGTCGTCGGCCTGCGCGACCGGATGGTCCAGGCCTATCAGGAAATCCTGCGCATGCCGATCTGATGGCCCGGTTCCACTAGGAAAAGGGCCGCGGCATGAACCCGAGTGATGTCATCGATGTTTCCCGCGAGGCGCTGCTGGCCACGCTGGTGATCAGCGCCCCGGCGATGCTGGTCGGGTTGGTCATCGGCCTGATCATCGCGCTGTTCCAGGCGTTGACGCACATCCAGGAAATGACACTGGTCTTCGTGCCGAAGATCATCGTGGTGTTCGCCAGCCTGTTTGTCTTCATGCCCTTCATGCTAAGCACGCTGCTGGATTTCTCGGCGACGCTGGTGGACCGCATCATCGGGCTGAATTAGCGGAGGCTGCTGCCGGCCGATGCCTTTCGAGCTGTTCCTTCCCGCCCAGTTCTTCGCCTTCTTCCTGGTGTTTTCGCGCGTCGGCGCGGCGCTCTCCATGATGCCCGGGCTGGGCGAGGGGCTGGTGTCCATTCGGGTCCGGCTGGCCTTCGCCATGCTGGTCAGCTTCCTGACGCTGCCGATGGTGCAGGACACGCTGCCGGCAATGCCGCCGACCGCGCCGCAACTGACCCTGCTGGTGGCCGGCGAGGTGGTGATCGGCCTGTTCATCGGCACCCTGTCGCGCATCGCGCTGACCATCCTGGAAATGGCCGGCTTCATCATCTCCATGCAGATCGGCCTTGCCTCGGCGCAGGTCTTCAACCCCAGTCTGGGCGCGCAAGGCTCGCTGCCGGGCGCATTGCTCAGCACCATCGGCGTGCTGCTGATCCTGGCGACCAACCTGCATCACATCTTCATCCTGGGGGTGGTGGACAGCTACACGCTGTTCACGCCCGGCGCGCCGCTGCCGGTGCAGGATTTCTCCATGGCGGTGACCCGGGCGGTGTCCGACGGGTTCCGCATCGCGCTGCAGATCGGCGCGCCGCTGCTGGTGATCGGCGTGCTGTTCCAGGTCAGCGTCGGTGTGCTGTCGCGCCTCATGCCGCAGCTGCAGATTTTCTTCATCGTGCTGCCGTTCCAGCTGCTGCTGGGCGTTTTCCTGTTCTCGCTGATATTGTCGGCCTCGATGATGTGGTTCCTGCGCTACTATGAAAGCGTGGTGATGCGCATGCTGGCACTTTGACTTAAGGTGCGGATAGGCAGGCACGGCAGCGCCAGCCTGTAAGTTTCATGAAGCGGAGCTGGCCCCCTGGCGGGAACCCGGCTCCAGACGGCGGAGGCCATGTCCGACGATCAGGACGAAGCGTCCAAAACAGAAGACCCGACAGACAAGAAACTGTCGGATGCCCGGGAGAAGGGCCAGGTCGCCGTCTCGCGCGAGATCGCGAGCTGGCTGGCGCTGGTCGGCGGGCTGCTGATCGTCAGCCTGTTCGCCAGCTTCATCTCCAAGCAGGTCTACACCACCATCCGACCCTTCATCGAAAAGCCGCACGAGCTGATCCTGGATGCGGCCAGTGTCGGCAGTGTCTTCGGCTTTGCGCTGGCCGGCACCGCCATCGCCCTCGCCATTCCGTTGCTGCTGTTCATGTTTCTGGGGGCTGCCGCGAACGTGATGCAGAATGGCGTGCTGTTCGCGCCGGAGGCGATTGCGCCGAAGCTGGAGAATATCTCGCCCCTCAAGGGGCTGAAAAAGATGTTCTCTTCCAGCGGGCTGGTCGAGTTCCTGAAGGGCATCTTCAAGATCGTGCTGGTGGGCGCGCTGCTGGGCGTGATCCTGTATCCGGAGCTGTCGCGGCTGGAAGAGATCATGCAGCTGGACCCGGTTTCCATGCTGGAGGAAATCCGCTGGATGCTGATCCTGCTGCTGGGTGGTGCCGTGGCGCTGATGGCGGTCATCGCCTTCGCCGATTTGGTCTATCAGCGCTACTCCTTCAACAAGCAGATGCGCATGACTAAGCAGGAGGTGCGCGACGAATACAAGCAGACCGAAGGCGATCCGATGATCAAGGGACGCCTGCGCAATCTGCGCATGCAGCGCGCCCGCCAGCGCATGATGGCCGCCGTGCCGCAGGCCACGGTGGTGGTCACCAACCCGACCCATTATGCGGTTGCCATCAAGTATGAGCGCGACAGCATGCAGGCGCCGATGGTGGTCGCCAAGGGCATCGACGCGGTGGCGCTGCGCATCCGCGAGATGGCGGAGGAACACAAGGTGCCGGTTGTCGAGAATCCGCCGGTCGCCCGCATGCTGTACGCGACGGTCGAGATCGACCAGGAAATCAAGCCGGAGCAGTATCAGGCCATCGCCGAGATCATCTCCTACGTCTTCCGCCTGAATCAGGGGCGTAATCCGAACATCAACCAGGGGCGCAATGGCGGATCCATCCGGCAATAGCCCCGCTACCGGCGGTCTGTTCGGCGACCTTGCCCGGCTGTTCGGCAAGGGCGGCGGTTCTGACGCTGCCCCGGATACCGGCCCGGTTACGGCGCCCGCGGGCGTTGAGACCTTCAACCCTGCTGGGGGTGGCCCTGTTGGCGGCAGTTTGGCCGGCATCGGCAGCGACCAGCTGTCACAGGCCTTCGAGAATGCGCCTCTGGCCATCGTCTTCGCCGACCGTGCGGGGCGGGTGCTGGCTGGCAACCGCATGTTCTGCGAACTGGCCGGTCTCGACAGCGTATCGCCGCAGGCCGGGCTGGCGCTGTCGGACCTCGTGATGGCCGAGGATGCCGGGCTGCTGGCCGAGGCCACCGGTCAGGCACTCGCCGGGTCGCCGCCGGGCCATCCGGTGGAGCTGCGCATGGCGCGCGATCCCGAACTGGTCGCCGCCGGCTTCGTCCGCGCCCTGCAATGCCCTGACGAGACGGCGGAGGAAGCGGAAAGTGCGCCCAGCCTGATACTGCATCTGATCGATGTCAGCCAGCGCAAGAAGCTGGAGGCGCAGTTCGTACAGTCGCAGAAGATGCAGGCGGTCGGCCAGCTGGCCGGCGGCGTGGCCCATGATTTCAACAATCTGCTGACCGCGATGATCGGCTTCTGCGACCTGCTGCTGCTGCGTCACTCGCCGGGCGACCAGTCTTTCGCCGACATCATGCAGATCAAGCAGAACGCCAACCGGGCGGCCAATCTGGTGCGCCAGCTGCTGGCCTTCTCGCGCCAGCAGACGCTGCGGCCGCGCGTGCTGGACGTATCGGAGGTGCTGTCGGAACTCTCCCACCTGCTGCGCCGGCTGATGGGCGAGAATATCCGGCTCGACATGCGCCATGGCCGCAATCTCGATCTGGTGAAGGCCGATCAGGGGCAGATCGAGCAGGTCATCCTGAACCTCGCCGTGAATGCGCGCGATGCCATGCCGGAGGGCGGCGCGCTGAGCATCGCGACGGAGACCATCGAGATCATCCGCGCCCAGCAGATTGGCTCGGAGGAGATCCTGCCCGGCCGCTATGTGAAGATCGAGGTTGCCGATACCGGCACCGGCATCCCGCCCGAAGTGGTGCCGCGCATCTTCGAGCCCTTCTTCACCACCAAGGCGGTCGGATCGGGGACGGGGCTCGGCCTGTCCACCGTCTATGGCATCGTGAAGCAGACCGGCGGCCATGTGCTGGTCAACAGCGAGGTGGGGGAGGGTACCAGCTTCTCCATCCTGCTGCCGGCTTACGCGGCGGATGCCGCGCAGGGCGCCGAGCCGGGCGAGGAGGCCGAGGCGCGCAACCGCGACCTGACCGGCGCCGGCACCATCATGCTGGTGGAGGATGAGGACCCGGTCCGGCTGTTCAGCGCGCGCGCGCTGCGCAACAAGGGCTACAAGGTGATTGAGGCACGCTCCGGCGAGGCAGCGATGGAAATCCTCGCCGCCGAGGAGGAGCCGATCGACCTGCTGATCACCGATGTGGTCATGCCGGGCATCGATGGGCCGACGCTGATCCGCCTGGTCCGCGAACGCCGGCCGCACATCAAGGTGCTGTGTATTTCCGGCTATTCCGAGGATGCGCTGCGCCAGCGCATCGCCGAGGAAACCGGCATCGCCTTCCTGTCCAAGCCGTTCAGCCTGAAGCAGCTGGCCGGCCGCGTGAAGGAGCTGCTGGACGGTTGATCCCGCCCAGGGCGATTACCGCGCACGAAAATGAGAACAAATCAGGAAAATCTGTTGCGATATGGAACATATCGTGTACATTAATCCCTGCGTTGCCAGCCGGCGCCGCGCTGTGAAATAACAGGGAGCATTGCCATGTCGGCACAACTTCTCCGCCTCGTCGAAGGGGACAATATGGATAAGCAGAAGGCTCTGGATGCGGCGCTGGGGCAGATCGAGCGCGCATTCGGAAAGGGCTCGATCATGAAGCTGGGGCAGCGCGATTCGGCCGTGGAGATCGAGGCGATCTCGACCGGCTCGCTCGGCCTGGACATCGCGCTGGGCATTGGCGGGCTGCCGCGCGGTCGCATTATCGAGATTTACGGGCCGGAAAGCTCGGGCAAGACGACGCTGGCGCTGCATGCGGTGGCCGAGGCGCAGAAGGTCGGCGGCACCTGTGCCTTCGTCGATGCGGAGCATGCGCTGGACCCGACCTATGCGCGCAAGCTGGGCGTGAATGTCGATGAGCTGCTGATCTCGCAGCCCGATGCCGGCGAGCAGGCGCTGGAGATTGCCGATACGCTGGTGCGTTCCGGCGCCATCGACGTGCTGGTGGTGGACAGCGTGGCCGCCCTGGTGCCGCGCGCCGAGCTGGAAGGCGAGATGGGCGACAGCCATGTAGGATTGCAGGCCCGGCTGATGAGCCAGGCGCTGCGCAAGCTGACCGCCTCGATCTCCAAGTCGCGCTGCATGGTGATCTTCATCAACCAGATCCGCATGAAGATCGGCGTCATGTTCGGCAATCCGGAGACCACGACCGGCGGCCATGCGCTGAAATTCTACGCCTCCGTCCGTCTCGACATCCGCCGCATCGGCGCGATCAAGGACAAGGACGAGGTGGTGGGCAACCAGACCCGCGTGAAGGTGGTGAAGAATAAGGTGGCGCCGCCCTTCCGCGTCGTCGAGTTCGACATCATGTATGGCGAGGGCGTGTCGAAGATGGGCGAGCTGGTCGATCTCGGCGTGAAGGCCAATATCGTCGAGAAGTCCGGCGCCTGGTTCTCCTACAATGGACAGCGCATCGGCCAGGGCCGGGAGAACGCCAAGAACTTCCTGCGCGAGAACACCGCCATGGCGCAGGAGATCGAGCAGAAAATCCGTGCCAATGCCGGCATCGTCTCGGAGGCGCTGATGGGCGCACCGGAGGATGACGGCCCCGACTCCCCGCCGGAGGAGTAAGGCTGGTTTCCGCCGCTGGACAGCGTTCCCGGCGGCCCGTATAAGCGAAGACCCGCTGGTGATCGGCGGCGCGGATGCCCTGACAGGCTCTTATGGCCTGATCGGGACAGTTCGCGCCGCTTTGCCATATGCGCCATCTGTGTGCGCTGCAGGGAAGGCCCGCATCGGCGGGACTTCACGGCGGTGCCCGATGGCACGATATAAGGGAATTGGGCACGGGAAACGGCAGGCCGGCTTTGACGGTGCCATACCCGACGCGAAACCTGGACCAAGCTAGAAGACTGCACGCATGAACACGGCGAACGATATCCGCAAGACCTTCCTGGAGTATTTCGCGCGCAACGGGCACGAGATCGTTTCCTCCAGCCCGCTGGTGCCGCGCAACGACCCCACCTTGCTGTTCACCAATGCCGGCATGGTGCAGTTCAAGAATGTCTTCACCGGCGCCGAGACCCGGCCCTATGATCGGGCGGTCACCTCGCAGAAATGCGTGCGTGCCGGCGGCAAGCACAATGATCTGGAGAATGTCGGCTATACCGCGCGTCACCACACCTTCTTCGAGATGCTGGGGAATTTCTCCTTCGGCGATTATTTCAAGGAACGCGCGATCGAGCTGGCCTGGAACTTGGTCACGAAGGAATACGGCCTGCCGAAGGACCGGCTGCTGGTCACCGTCTATGCCGAGGATGAGCAGGCGCACGGGCTGTGGAAGAAGATCGCCGGCCTGACCGACGACAAGATCATCCGCATCGGCACCTCCGACAATTTCTGGCAGATGGGCGATACCGGCCCGTGCGGCCCGTGCTCGGAAATCTTTTTCGATCATGGCGACAAGATCCCGGGTGGCCCTCCCGGCAGCCCGGACGAGGATGGCGACCGCTTCATCGAAATCTGGAACCTGGTGTTCATGCAGTTCGAGCAGCGGGCACCCGGCGACCGTGTGTCGCTGCCGCGCCCGTCGATTGATACCGGCATGGGGCTGGAGCGCATCACCGCCGTGCTGCAGGGCAAACACGACAATTACGATATCGACCTGATGCGCGCCCTGATCGAGGCCTCGGCGGAGGCATCGGGCGTCGATCCCGACGGGCCGTTCAAGACCTCGCACCGGGTGATCGCCGATCATCTGCGCGCCAGTTCCTTCCTGATCGCCGATGGCGTGCTGCCGGCCAATGAGGGTCGCGGCTATGTGCTGCGCCGGATCATGCGCCGCGCCATGCGCCACGCCCACATGCTGGGCTGCCGCGAGCCGCTGCTGTGGCGTCTCGTGCCCGCCCTGGTGCGCCAGATGGGCGAGGCCTATCCGGAACTGTCGCGCGCCCAGGCGCTGATCGTCGAGACGCTGAAGCTGGAGGAAAACCGCTTCAAGCAGATGCTGGATCGCGGCCTGAAGCTGCTGGAGGAGGAGACCGCCAGCCTGGGTTCCGGCGGCACCCTGTCCGGAGAGGTGGCCTTCAAGCTGTACGATACCTATGGATTCCCGCTCGACCTGACGCAGGACATCTTGCGCGGCCAGGGCGGCAGCGTCGATACGGCCGCCTTCGATGCCGCCATGGCGCGCCAGAAGGCCGCTGCCCGCGCTGCCTGGGCCGGCTCCGGCGAGGCGGCGACCGAGACTGTCTGGTTCGACATCCGCGAGAAGACCGGCGCCACCGAATTCCTGGGCTATGCCGAGGATGTGGCGGAGGGCCAGGTGATGGCGCTGGTGGTGGACGGCAAGCCGGTGCATGCCGCGAAGCAGGGCGACAAGGTCGCGCTGGTCGCCAACCAGACGCCCTTCTATGCCGAATCCGGCGGCCAGATGGGCGATGCCGGCACCATTATCACGGCCAATGGCGCGGAAATCCGCATTTCCGACACGCAGAAGAAGCTGGGCGCGCTGCATGTTCATCTGGGCGAGGTGGTGAAGGGCGAGGTGACGACCGGCGACACGGCCGAATTCCGCATCGACACCACGCGTCGCGATGCACTGCGTGCCAACCATTCGGCGACCCATCTGCTGCACGAGGCGCTGCGCCGCCGGCTGGGCGATCATGTCACGCAGAAGGGCTCGTTGGTGGCACCGGACCGGCTGCGGTTCGACATTAGCCATCCGAAGGCTCTGTCGCCGGAGGAAATCCGCGATGTCGAGGCGGAGGTGAACAGCCGTATCCGGGTGAATGCCGATGTGAACACCTCGCTGATGACCCCGGAGGAAGCGGTGGAGGCCGGCGCGCTGGCGCTGTTCGGCGAGAAATACGGTGAGGAGGTGCGCGTCGTCTCGATGGGCGGCGCGGAGCCGGAAAAGGGCAAGTTCGGCAGCTTCTCGACCGAGCTGTGCGGCGGCACCCATGTGCGCCGCACCGGCGATATCGGCTTCCTGAAGATCATCGGCGAAAGCGCGGTGTCGGCCGGTGTGCGCCGTATCGAGGCGGTCACCGGCATCGGCGCGCTGGCCCATGTCGAGCAGCAGGAGGCGCTGCTGGCGGAGACGGCCGGCGTGCTGAAGGCGGCCCCCTCGGAACTGCCGTCGCGCGTTGCGGCCCTGGTCGAGGAGCGCCGCCGGCTGGAACGCGAGCTGGTGGAACTGCGCAAGAAGATGGCCAGCGGCGGCGGGGCGGCCAGCGAATCGGCCGCCAAGGATGTGGCGGGCGTGAAATATGCCGCGCGCCGGCTGGATGATGTGCCGGCCAAGGAGCTGAAGGGCATGGCCGACGCGCTGAAGAAGCAGGTCGGCTCCGGCGTCGTGGCGCTGGTCGCGGTGCAGGACGGCAAGGCCTCGCTGGTGGTCGCGGTCACCGATGACCTCACCGGCCGCTTCAGCGCGGTGGATTTCGTGCGCGTCGGCTCCGAGGCGCTGGGCGGCAAGGGCGGCGGTGGCCGTCCGGACATGGCGCAGGCCGGTGGCCCCGACGGCGACAAGGCTGACAGCGCGCTGGCGGCCATTGAGCAGGCGCTGGCGGCGAAGGCGGCGGCCTGACCATGGATGGTGCTAAGGCGGCAAGCGATCTGCGCTTCGACGGGACCGACGATTACGTCGCCACCGCCGACCTGACGCTGGCGGTAAACGCCGCCATCACGCTGCAGCGGCCCCTGCTGGTGAAGGGCGAGCCCGGCACCGGCAAGACCGTGCTGGCGCATGAGGTGGCGAAGGCGCTGGGCCTCGGCCTCATCGAATGGCATGTGAAGTCCACCACCAAGGCGCAGCAGGGGCTGTACGAATATGATGCGGTCAGCCGGCTGCGCGACAGCCAGCTCGGCGACGAGAAGGTGAAGGACATCGCCAACTACATCCGCCGCGGCAAGCTGTGGGAGGCCTTCGTCGCCGACAAGCCGACCGTGCTGCTGATCGACGAGATCGACAAGGCGGATATCGAGTTCCCGAACGACCTGCTGCTGGAACTCGACCGGATGGAGTTCTTCGTCTACGAGACCGGCGTAGTGGTGAAGGCGGCGCGGCGGCCCATCGTCATCATCACCTCGAACAATGAGAAGGAGCTGCCGGACGCCTTCCTGCGCCGCTGCTTCTTTCATTACATACGCTTTCCCGATGCCGACACGATGGCCGACATCGTCGAGGTCCATTTCCCGGGCATCAAGCAGGCGCTGCTGCGCGAGGCGCTGGCCAGCTTCTACGAGCTGCGCGACGCGCCGGGCCTGAAGAAGAAGCCCGGCACTTCTGAATTGCTGGACTGGCTGAAACTGCTGCTGGTCGAGGATATCCCGCCGGAGGCGCTGCGTGCCAAGGATGCGAAAAGCGCCATTCCGCCGCTCTATGGCGCGCTGCTGAAGAACGAGCAGGACGTGCAGCTGTTCGAGCGTCTGGCCTTCCTCGCCCGCCGCGACGGACGCTAGGCGCAGGATCGGGGGAGGCGGATGTTCGTCAGCTTCTTCCTGGAACTGCGCAAGGCCGGCGTGCCCGTATCCTTGCGCGAATATCTCAGCCTGCTGGAAGGGGTCGAGGCCGGCGTGCCCGGCTATTCGGTCGAGAATTTCTATTATTTCTCCCGCGCCGCGATGGTGAAGGACGAACGCCATCTCGACCGTTTCGACCAGGTGTTCGGCCATGTCTTCAAGGGGCTGGAACTGCTGGACAGCGTGTTCGGCGCGGACATTCCCGAGGAATGGCTGCGCAAGCTGGCCGAACGCCACCTCAGCGAGGAGGAGAAGCGCCAGATCGAGGCACTGGGCGGCTGGGACAAGCTGATGGAGACACTCCACCAGCGGCTGGAGGAGCAGAAGAAGCGCCACCAGGGCGGCAATAAATGGATCGGCACCGCCGGCACCTCGCCCTTCGGTGCCTATGGCTACAATCCGGAAGGCGTGCGCGTCGGCCAGGACGGCAACCGCAATTTCCGCGCGGTGAAGGTGTGGGACCAGCGCGCCTACCGCAATCTCGACGACAGCGTGGAGATCGGCACCCGCAACATCAAGGTGGCGTTGCGCCGGCTGCGCCGCTTCGCCCGGCAGGGGGCGGCGACAGAGCTGGACCTTGACGGCACCATCCGTTCCACCGCGCATAATGCCGGCCTGCTCGACCTGAAGATGCGCCCGGAACGGCACAATGCGGTGAAGCTGCTGCTGTTCTTCGATGTCGGCGGATCGATGGATGGCCATATCCGCGTTTGCGAGGAGCTGTTCTCCGCCGCGCGGGCCGAATTCAAGCACATGGAATATTTCTACTTCCACAATTGCCCGTATGAGCGGGTGTGGAAGGACAATAACCGGCGCGGCATCGACAAGATTCCGACCTTCGAGGTGCTGCGCACCTATGCCGCCGACTACCGCGTCATCTTCGTTGGCGACGCCTCGATGAGCCCCTACGAGATTTTCCAGCCCGGCGGCTCCGTCGAGCACTGGAACGAGGAGGCCGGCGCGGTCTGGATGAAGCGGCTGCTGGACACCTATCCGCGCGCCATCTGGCTGAACCCGGTGGCGGAGGGGCGCTGGCCCTGGTTCGAATCGATCCAGGCGATCCACCAGATGATGGAGGGCCGCATGTTCCCGCTCACCCTCGACGGGCTCGACCGCGGCATCCGCGAGCTGACGCGCTAGGGCTGGTTGTATAGGGCATATTGCCCTATTATCTCTTCATTATGACCACGCCGACGAAGAAGACCGATCACGCGGCCAAGGCCGAGGAAACCCGGCCTGATGTGGTGCGTCGTTCTGGCGACGGGGAAGGCTACGAGCCCCGGGACAGCCTTAAGAAGGCAGCCGATTGGGCGTTCAAGCGCTATGAGCGCACCTTCAAGGCATTGGCGAAGTGATCGAGCCGCTCTGGCTCACTGTCCCTGACGTCCTGTATCTTCACGAACGCTCGATCGAATTGTTCGGCGGTTCGTACGGAACACGCGAAGAGGGCTTGCTGGAGTCTGCCGTGATGCGGCCGCAACAGCTTTGGTCTTACACCGAACCGCCGCCTAGCCTTTCTGATCTGGCGGCAAGCATTGGCTTCGGCCTGGCCCGTAATCATCCGTTATCGATGGAAACAAGAGAACCGCTTATGCGGCTGTTCTCTCGTTTCTGTATGAAAACGGCGCCTATCTTGATGTGAGTGAACTTGAGGCGGAGCGGGTGATGGTGAATGTGGCGAGCGGCCTGATGCCCGAAGCCCTTTTCGCTTCCTGGATCAGCGCGAATAGTCTCGCGACCGACGACTGATCCCGCCTTGGCACGGGGGTTGCTTATACCCTGGTGCCATGAAGAAAACGATCCTGACCCTCATCCTCCTTGCCGGTGCCGCGCTGCTGCCGCAGCGCGCCGAGGCGCTTGGCACGACGGCCGGCACGCTGCCTGACCTGTGCGGGGCGGCGATTGCCCGGACCGAGGAAGCGCGTGGCATTCCGCGCAATTTCCTGCGTGCCGTGGGGCTTGCCGAGTCCGGCCGCTGGGACAGCAAGGCCGGGCAGGGCGTACCCTGGCCCTGGACCGTGACGGCGGAGGGGGAGGGCAATTATTACCCCACCAAGGCGGCAGCGATTGCCGCCGTGCGCCGCTTGCAGGCCCGCGGGATCAAATCCATCGATGTCGGCTGCATGCAGGTGAACCTGTACTGGCATGGCAGCGCCTTTTCCGGCCTGGCGGACGCCTTCGAGCCGGAGGTCAATGTCGCCTATGCCGCCGACTTCCTGTCTCGGCTGAAGGAGGAACGGCGCAGCTGGCAGAATGCGGTCGGCTACTATCATTCCGCCACGCCGGAATTCAACCAGCGCTACCGCGCCAAGGTGCTGCGGCTGTGGCAGGGCGTGCGCGACCAGGACTTTGCCGGCGTGGAGGAGGAAGTGCGCTTCTCCGAGACCGCCCGCTCGGCGGCGCGGCGGCAGCTGCCGACCATGATGCCGGCCTGGGCGAAGAGCGGCGGTGCGGCGGAAACCGCGGCCGCCGTCCCGGCCTCGGCGCGTATCGCTGCCGGTGCGCGGCAGCAGGTGGCGCAGCGCGAGACGCCGTCCGCCGGCGGCCTCAACGCCTACCGCAAACGCGCGGTGCCGACGCCGGAGACTTTCCAGGCGGTTCCGGAAAGCCTGGTAACCCGTTAACAGAACAAAGAAAAGGGCGCCGGATGATCGGCGCCCTTGCTCTTTTCGCTAAAGGGATGGAGGTCAGCCCATCGCCTTCTGCAGGTTCTTGTCCAGCGCGTCGAGGAACTGGTTGGTGGTCATCCAGGGCTGGTCCGGGCTAATCAGGATGGCAAGGTCCTTGGTCATCTGGCCGGCCTCGACGGTCTGGATACAGACCTTCTCCAGCGTCTCGGCGAACTTCGCCACTTCCGGCGTCTCGTCCATCTTGGCGCGGAAGGAAAGGCCGCGCGTCCAGGCGAAGATCGAGGCGATCGGGTTGGTCGAGGTCTCCTTGCCCTGCTGATGCTGGCGGTAATGGCGCGTCACCGTGCCGTGCGCGGCCTCCGCCTCGACGGTCTTGCCGTCGGCGGTCATCAGCACCGAGGTCATCAGGCCCAGCGAGCCGAAGCCCTGCGCCACCGTGTCGGACTGCACGTCGCCGTCATAGTTCTTGCAGGCCCAGACATAGCCGCCGGACCACTTCATGGCGCAGGCCACCATGTCGTCGATCAGGCGATGCTCGTAGGTCAGGCCCTTGGCCTTGAACTTGGAGGCAAAATCGGCGTCGAACACTTCCTGGAACAGGTCCTTGAAGCGGCCGTCATAGGCCTTCAGGATCGTGTTCTTGGTGGACATATAGACTGGCCAGCCAAGGTCCAGGCCGTAATTGAAGCAGGCGCGGGCGAAGTCGCGGATCGAATCGTCCAGATTGTACATGCCCATGGCCACGCCGCTCGACGGGAAGTCATAGATGTCGAACTGCTGCGCCGGGCCGCCATCGGCCGGCTGGAAGGTCATGGTCAGCTTGCCGGGCCCGGGCACCTTGAAGTCGGTGGCGCGGTACTGGTCGCCGAAGGCATGGCGGCCGATGACGATGGGCTGGGTCCAGCCCGGCACCAGGCGCGGCACGTTCTGGCAGATGATCGGCTGGCGGAACACGGTGCCGCCCAGAATGTTGCGGATCGTGCCGTTCGGCGACTTCCACATCTTCTTCAGGCCGAATTCCTTCACCCGGTCCTCGTCCGGGGTGATGGTGGCGCACTTCACGCCCACGCCGTACTTCTTGATCGCATTGGCGGAATCGATGGTGATCTGGTCGTCGGTCTTGTCGCGGGCCTCGATGCCGAGGTCGTAATACTTCAGATCGACGTCGAGATAGGGCAGGATCAGCTTGTCCTTGATCATCTGCCAGATGATGCGGGTCATCTCGTCGCCGTCCAGCTCGACGATCGGATTCTTAACCTTAATCTTCGCCATGCGTTTTCTCCTCTTGCCGGCGCGTCGGGGCCGGCGCACCTTTATTTGCCGCGGCGAACAATATCAGGCCGTCCGCACGGCGCAATAGCCGGTTACGGATGGCAGGTCACTGCCATTTCACTTCCGGGCCGGGGATCGGTTCCGGTGCCTCCGCCAGGGCGGCGAAGGCGGCATCGATGTCGGGCACGAAGCGCAGCAGGGCGCGGTGCTGTTCGCTCACGAAACCTTCCGCGATCATGTGGTCCATCATGGCCCGCAGCGGCGCCCAGTAACCCTTGGCATCGATGATGATGATCGGCTTGGAATGCAGTTTCAGCTGCCGCCAGGTGGCAATCTCGAAGGTCTCGTCCAGCGTGCCGAGGCCACCCGGCAGCACGATGAAGCCGTCTGACCGCTCGGCCATGATCATCTTGCGCTCGTGCATCGTCTCCACGACGATCAGTTCGGTCGCCCCGCCATGGCCGACCTCCAGGCGCATCAGGTGGCGCGGGATGATGCCGGTGACCTTGCCGCCGGCGGACAGCGCGGCATCGGCGGCCTCGCCCATCAGCCCGACCTTGCCGCCGCCATAGACCAGTTCGATGCCGGCTTTCGCCATGCGTTCGCCGACGGCGCGGGCAAGCTGCTTGTAGTCGGGATCGACGCGGCCGGAGGAGCCGCAATAGACACAGAGGGATTTGATGTTTTCCATGCGCGGCGATATCGCATTGCCGTGCTGCCCGGTCAACCGTGCAGTGGTGACGATCACAAATGCGTGTGTGGTACCGTCGCCCGCGCGTTCCGGCTGCGCTGAGGCTTTACCCTGTTTGCGAAACCGGACATGCTTTCAGCGCGGCGGCGTGGGTCGCCGTTTTTCATGTGCTAGCCAGTCGGATTCGGCCGAATCGGGAGAGGACCAGACAGATGAGCAAAGCCCATTTCAGCAAAGCCCTGCGTGTCGCCGTCACCAGTTTCTGCGCGGCCGGCGTGCTCGCCGGCAGCGTGTTTGTGGGCGCGGCGGTTGCCGCTGACCGCAAGCCTGAGGATGCCCTGAAGTACCGCAAGGGCGTGCTGACCGGCCTTGCCTGGCATTTTGGCCCGGTGGTCGCCATGGCCAAGGGCGAGGCGCCGTTCGACCAGAAGCAGCTTTCCGAGCGCGCGGCAGCCATGGCGGCGCTGTCCAACATGCTGGGCGAAGGCTTCATCCAGGGCACGGCGCAGGGTCAGATCGACGGCAGCCGGACGCTGCCGGTGGCCTTTACCGACAGCGCCGACTTCCAGAAGAAGCTGGAGGCGCTGCAGACCGCCACCGCCGCGCTGGCCTCGGCCTCCGGCTCGGTGGCGCAGGGCGATCTCGGCAAGCATGTCGCCGCCATCGGCGGATCCTGCAAGGCCTGCCACGACACCTATCGGGCAAAATAGCGCCTCAGCGGAGCAGGGGTGGCAGTATTTCCACGGTGAAATAGACCGCCCCTGCGGAGATTACGGCGAACAGGCCGGCAAGCCACAGGCTCGCCGGCCTTTCCATGCCCCCCACATCCATGCCAAGGCCGGGAGGCAGGTCCCTGTGGCCGGTCACCATCGCGGTGACCAGGTTTTCGCGCTTGTACAGCCGGTAATAGGCAATCGCCGCCAGGTGCAGCACGACCAGCGCGATCAGGAACCAGACCGCGATGGCGTGGGTGCGGTTGGCGATGCTGTCCACCGCGCCGGAGAACAGCCCGTTCAGCGGACCTTCGGTCAGGATGTCGTCGGAGGCGAACAGGCCGCTGCCGGCCTGTGCCAGTGCCGCCAGCAACAAGGCGATAACCGACAGCGCGCCCAGCGGGTTATGGGTGTCGGTCGGGTGGGCCTTCGGCGCTGTCAGCGTGCGCAGATAGGCCAGCACCGCCGCCGGTCCGCGCAGGAAGCTGGCAAACCGCGCGGTGCGGCTGCCGAACAGGCCCCACAGGATGCGGAAGATCACCAGCGCCAGCACCGCGTAGCCGAAGCGCATGTGCCAGGTCTTGTCGAAGCCGCCGAATTCCCCGGTCCAGTAAGCGCCGACGATGGCGCCGGCCAGCAGCCAGTGGAACAGCCGCGTCGGGATATCCCAGACGAGGGCATGGCGATAGGCGGCGGGCGGGGCAGAATCGGTCATGGGCGGGGCTCGTCAAAGGGGTAGGTCAAAACCAAGATGGCTGGCCTGCGCCGGACCTGCAAGGCCAGCCGCTGCATGCACCTGCAATTGCACTCCGGACTATCCCGATATAGGGTTTGCGCTACGGCATAAAGCGGTCCGGATAACCGGCCGATTTTGGGGGCGTGCGCAATGAATCCTTCCGACATGACGGTTTTCTGACAATGCTGCGACGTCCTTTCATCATCGGCGTGATCGGCGCCATCGTGGTGCTGGTCGCGCTGGCCCTGAATTTCCTGGTGACGTCGGAAGATGCGCCGCAGCAGGCCGCGCCCGCCACCTTGCCATCCGGCGCCAGCCGGTCCACGCGGAGCCTATAAGTACCGGCCGCCACCTCGCCCTCGGGCTGCACGCACGGCGCCGTCCACCGCCGCGACACCCTCCACGGCCCCGCAGAACCCCGCCGTGCCGGACCAGACGCCGGCGCCGCGTGCGCCCAGCTTCGATGTGGTGCGGGTGAACCCGAAGGGCGATACGGTGATCGCCGGGCGCGCTACGCCGAATTCCAAGGTGATCGTGAAGGATGGCGACCGGGTGATCGGCGAGATCCAGGCCGATCAGCGTGGCGAATGGGTGCTGCTGCCGAAGGAGCCGCTGCCGCCGGGCAACCGGCAGTTGACGCTGGAGTCGGAACTGCCCGACGGCAGCCGCCTGCAGTCGCAGGATGTGGTGGTGCTGGCGGTGCCGGAACCGCAGAAGGATATCGCCGGTCAGCCGAGCGCCGCGCCGCAGACTCCGCTGGCCATGGTCGTGCCGCGTGAGGGCAGTGGCCCGTCCACGGTGCTGCAGGCCCCCGCCGCGCCGCAGCAGCCGGCGCAGCAGCCGACGGCTCCAGCGACGGCAGCCCAACCGGTGGCCCAGCCAGCGGATCAGGCCAAGCCGGCCGCTCCGGCGCCGACAGGCCCCTCCGTCGTCAGCCTGCCGGAAAACGGCAAGAAGACCGATATGCCGGTCAGCGTCGATGTGGTGGATTACGATGCCAAGGGGGCCGTGATCCTGAGCGGCCGGACCGAACCGAACGGGCAGGTGCGGGTCTATCTCGACGACAAGCCGCTGGGCGACGCACGGGCGGACGACAAGGGCAACTGGCGCCTGCAGCCCGAGGGCGAGGTGGCGGCCGGTACTTATAGGCTCCGCGTGGACCGGCTGGCGCCGGATGGCAAGGTGGTGGCGCGGGTGGAACTGCCCTTCGCCCGATCGGAGCCGCTGTCGGGCCTCCTGGAAGGCCGGGTGGTGGTCATCCAGCCGGGCAACAATCTGTGGCGCATCGCCCGGCGCACCTATGGCGATGGCATGGCCTTCACGCTGATCTATGGCGCCAACCGCGACCAGATCCGCGATCCCGACCT
The DNA here is from genome assembly GCF_000299935.1 of Oceanibaculum indicum P24. NCBI lineage: Bacteria > Pseudomonadati > Pseudomonadota > Alphaproteobacteria > Rhodospirillales > Oceanibaculaceae > Oceanibaculum > Oceanibaculum indicum. The sequence continues at coordinate 43,808 of NZ_AMRL01000013.1, forward strand.
GATCTATCCGGGCCAGGTCTTCGTGCTGCCGCAGGTGAATTAGAGAACTTTACGCATCCTTGTCGGACGTGTCCGGCAGGGAGAGGGTGGACATCTGCCCGATATGATCGCGCAACCGGGCCAGGAACAGGGCCACCGTGGCGATCAGCAGGCTGGGCGTGGGCGGGCCTTCCAGCGGCAGTTCGACATCCAGACGGATGCGCTGGCGCGGATCGACCAGCAGCCGGGTCTCTTCCTTGACGCCGATGGCCCGCAGCGCCTCCAGGATGGCGCGGCGGCGCGCGACGGATTCGCTGCTGTAGGGCAGGATGCCGATCAGCGCGCGCATCGACAGGCGGGCCTCGCCCTCGCGGTCGTTCAGCTGCGCAATATAGGTCACCCCGTCGCAATCGAAGGCGAACTGGAAGGGGCGGGCATTATGCGGCGCCCCGTCGCCGCTGTTGGCAACCTTCACGAAAGTCCGCAGGTCGAACTCGTCGGGAACGTGATTGAGTACGGCACGGAAGGGGCTAGCGGCGTCCATCAGCATAAGGCTTTCGGCTCCGGGGCAGGATGCTGAAACTGTCACGCTGGAAGATAGTGTCAAGCTCCTAAGGAAGGGTTAAAACGGCGGCGATTGTTTCGGGCGCGTCGCTGTGTACTCTCCGCTTGCGAATGCCCATATGGTAGGGTCCCGATGGGAAACGAGAAAGGAAACGGCGTGTTGAAATCGATTCTGGTGCCGATTGCGCGGGAAGGCTGGCCCTTCATCGGGATATTCGCGGTCGGTACGCTGATCCTGTTCGCCATCTCCGATCCGCTGGGCTGGGCAGGCGTGATTCTGACCCTGTGGTGCGTCTATTTCTTCCGGGACCCGGACCGGGTGACGCCCAGCCGCCCTGGCCTCGTCATCAGCCCGGCCGATGGCGTTGTCTGCTTCGTCGGCAAGGCACCGCCGCCGGCCGATCTGGAGCTGGGTGACGCGCCGATGCTGAAGATCGGCATCTTCATGAATGTGTTCGACGTGCATGTGAACCGCGCCCCGGTGGACGGCAAGGTGTCGCGCCTGGCCTACCATCCCGGCAAGTTCTTCAACGCCTCGCTGGACAAGGCGAGCGAGCAGAATGAGCGGCACGGCATGGTCGTCGAGATGGCGGACGGCACCAAGGTCGGCAGCGTACAGATTGCCGGGCTGGTGGCCCGCCGCATCGTCTGCAAGACCGCCGAGGGGGCTACCCTGCGGGCCGGCGAGCGCTATGGGCTGATCCGCTTCGGCAGCCGGGTCGATGTCTATCTGCCGGCCAGCGCTGCCTCGCTGGCGGTACTGGGGCAGCGGATGATCGCCGGCGAGACGGTAATCGCCGACCTGACCTCCGCCGAACCGGATCGTCTGGGCGAGATTCGCTAGTGGTCGGGCTGCGGCAAAAAAGCGGGTTCAGACGGCACCGCCGGGCGCCGCGCCTGAAGGGACTGTCGATCAACCGGCTGATCCCGAACATCCTGACCGTGCTGGCGCTGTGTGCCGGGCTGACGGCGATCCGCTTCGCGCTGAATGGCGAATGGCAGCAGGCGGTGATCGCGATCTTCGCCGCCGCGATCCTCGACGGGCTGGATGGGCGCATGGCGCGCCTGCTGAAGGCGACCAGCAAGTTCGGCGCGGAGCTGGATTCGCTGTCGGATTTCATCAGCTTCGGCGTGGCGCCGGCAGTCGTCCTTTATATGTGGGGGATGAGTGGCGTTGCCGGCTTCGGCTGGGCGGTGGTGCTGTTCTTCGCCACCTGCGCCGCGCTGCGGCTGGCGCGCTTCAATACGACGCTGGGCGACCCCGAACTGCCGGCATACGCCTACAACTACTTCTCCGGCGTGCCGGCGCCGGCCGGGGCGGGGCTGGCGTTGCTGCCGATGATCCTGTCCTTCGACCTTGGCTATGACACGGTGCTGAAGCATCCGGCGCTGGTGATCGCCTGGGTATTCTTCATCGGCCTGCTGATGGTCAGCGCCATCCCGACCTTTTCGGGCAAGAAGGCGCGTATCCCGCAGGGGCTGGTGATCCCGATGCTGATCGTGGTCGGCCTGCTGGTGGCGGCACTGGTGAACGCGCCCTGGCGCACCCTGTCGGGGCTGGGCCTGCTCTACCTGCTGTGCATCCCGTTCTCCGTGCGCTCCTACCGCCGGCTGAAGGCGGAGGCGGAGCAGATGGTCGCCCAGCATGAGGCGGATATTGCTGCGTCTGGCGATGCCGTGCCCGAGAGCGGGAACGACCAGAGCGGGGAACCCCGTCCCGGCGCATGATCGACGCCGCACTGCGACGGCTGGTCGATCCGGCGCTGGATGCCGCCGGGGGCTTCCTGTCGCGCCGGGGCGTTTCCGCCAATGCCGTGACGCTGGCTGGCTTCGCGGTCGGGCTGATGGCCCTGCCGGCGCTGGCGCTGCAGGCCTATGGCCTGGCGCTGGCCTGTATTCTGCTGAATCGCCTGGCTGACGGGCTGGATGGCGCCATCGCCCGGCGGCGCGGCGCGACCGATTTCGGCGGCTATCTCGACATCGTGCTGGATTTCATCTTCTACGCCGCCGTGGCTTTCGGCTTTGCGCTGGCCGATCCGGCGGCGAACGCGCTGGCCGCCTGTTTCCTGATCTTCAGCTTCATGGGCACGGGATCGAGTTTCCTGGCCTATGCCGTGATGGCGGCGAAGCGCGGCCGCACAAGCACGGCGCGCGGCCCGAAATCGCTCTATTATCTCGGCGGGCTGACGGAAGGGGCGGAGACCATCGCCCTGTTCGTCGCGATCTGCCTCTGGCCGGGCTGGTTTCCCCAGCTCGCACTCCTCTTCGGCGCGCTGTGCTGGGTCACCACCGCGACGCGCATCCTCGCCGCGCGGCGCGACTTCACCCCTTAGTCGTGCCTTCGGCCGGAACCGGCGGCGCCTTCTTCTCCTCACGCTTCTGCCGCCGCCGTGCCCGCCAGTCGCTGACATTGGCGCGAACCTTTAGCGCCGAGGGCGTGATGACCAGCGTCAGGATGGTGGCGAAGGCCAGCCCGAAGACGATGGCGGTGGACAGCTGCACCCACCATTGCGTCGAGGGCGCGCCGATGCTGACCTCGCGGCTGATGAAGTCGATGTTCATCTGCAGCACCATCGGCATCAGGCCCAGGATGGTGGTCAGCGTGGTCAGGAAAACCGGCCGCAGACGCTGGGCGCCGGTGCGCAGCAGTGCCTCATGCGCCGGGATGCCCTGCTTGCGCATCAGATCGTAGGTATCGATCAGGATGATGTTGTTATTCACCACGATGCCGGCCAGCGCGATCACGCCGACGCCGCTCATGACGATGCCGAACGGCTTGTTCATCACCAGCAGGCCGATCATCACGCCGATGGTGGACAGGATCACCGCCGAGAGGATCAGGAAGGCGCTGTAGAAGCTGTTGAACTGGGTCAGCAGGATGATCGCCATGATGAACAGGGCGACGGCGAAGGCGCGCATCAGGAATTGCTGGGCCTCGGCCTGTTCCTTGTCCTCGCCCTTGAAGGTCACCTCGACGCGCGGATCGAGGCCGGCATCGGGCAGCCAGGCGCGCAGTTCCCGCACCTTGTCGTCGGCCAGCACGCCGGGCTGCACATCGGCCTTCACCGACATGATGCGCCGCCCGTCCACGCGCTTCAGCTCGCCGACCTTCTGTTCGGGATTCTCGGTGACGAAATTGCTGATCGGGATCAGCCCCTGCTCGGTCTGGATGCGCAGCTGGCCGAACCGGTCGAGATTGCGGTATTCGGTCGGGAAGCGCACGACGATGTCGATTTCCTCGTCGCTGTCGTCGGGCCGGTATTCGGTGACCTTCAGCCCGTTGGTGACCAGCCGCACATAATTGCCGATCATGCTGAGATCGACGCCGAACTTGGCGGCCTGTGCGCGGTCGGCATCGATGGCCCACTGGATGCCGGGGATCGGGCGGCTGTCCTCGATATTGGCCAGCCCCTCCATGCTCTCGAACTTGGCGCGGATCTGCGCGGCTGCGGGTTCCAGCAGCGAGACGTCGAGGGCGCTGATCTCCAGCGCGACGGGCTTGCCGACCGGCGGCCCGGCCTCCTGCTTCTGCGGTTCGACGAGGATGCCGGGATATTTGCGCGAGCGTTCCACGATCTCGGCCAGGATATCGTTGGCCGGCGGGCGCTTGTCCCAGTCCTTGAACTCGACAGAGATGGTGGCGATGACATCCTCGGCTTTGTCCTGGCCGCTGCGCACCTGGGTGCCGATCGAGGAATAGACCGAATCGAAGGCATCGAGCGCCAGCACTTCGCGTTCCACCAGGATGGCGAGCTGCTTCTTCTCCTCGATGGAAAGGTTGCCGCGCGCATGCACCAGGATCTGCGCCTGTTCCGGTTCCACCTCTGGGAAGAATTCCACGCCATGGCCGTGGGTGGCGTAATACCACTGCACGAAGACCAGGGTCCCGACGGCGGCCAGCACAACCTTGCCGGGATGCGTCAGCGCCTTGTCCAGCGTGCGGATATACAGGCCGGTCGGGCCCTTGACCTGCGTCAGGTCGATGGTCTCGTTGTCGTCGTCCGAGGCTTCGGCGCTCAGCGCCTTTGCCTTCTCGGGATCGAGCGAACCGCCCGGCTTGCCGATGAAGGCGCCCAGCGTCGGCACGAAGATCAGCGCCATCAGCAGCGAGGCCGACAGGGTGGCGATCAGCGTGATCGGCAGGAACTTCATGAACTCGCCAACCACGCCTGGCCAGAACAGCAGCGGCAGGAAGGCCGCCAGCGTGGTCGCGGTGGAGGCGATGATCGGCCAGGCCATGCGCTTGGCAGCGCGGGCATAGGCGCGCTTTGGCGACTGGCCCTCGGCCATCTTGCGGTCGGCGAACTCGGTTAGCACGATGGCGCCGTCCACCAGCATGCCGACGGCGAGGATCAGGGCGAACAGCACCACGATGTTGATGGTGATGCCCATGGTGAAGATCACCAGGATGGCCAGCAGGAAGGAGCCCGGAATGGCGACGCCGACCAGCCCGGCCGAGCGCAGCCCCAGCGCGCCGACAATGACGATCATGACCAGCAGAACCGCGCTGATGACGTTGTTCTGAAGGTCCGTCAGCATGGTGCGGATATCCTTCGAGCGGTCCTGGCTGTAGGTGACCTTCACGGCCTCCGGCCAGAACTGCTTCTGCCGCTCCGACAAGGCGCGCACCGCCTCAATGGTCTCGATGATGTTCTCGCCGGTGCGCTTGGTGACCTGCAGCCCCACCGCCGGCTCGCCATCCAGCCGGGCGACGGATTCGCGGTCCTTGAAGGTGCGCCGCACCTCGGCTACGTCGCGCACGCGCACCACCGCATCGCCGTCGGTCTTCAGCGGCATGTCAAGGATGTCCTCGGCACTCTCGAACAGGCCCGGCACCTTCACCGGGAATCGCCCGCTGCCGGTGTCCAGCGCGCCGGCGGCGATCAACCGGTTGGACCGGTCGATGAAGGTGAGAATATCCTCCGACCGCAGGCCATAGCTTTCCAGCTTCAGCGGGTCGATCAGGATTTCCACCAGCTCCTCGCGGTCGCCGGCGATATCGACGTTCAGTACCGAGGGGATGCCCTCGATCTCGTCGCGCAGCTCGCGGGCGAGGCGGACCAGCGTGCGTTCCGGCACCGGGCCGGACAGCGTGACCACCAGCACCGGGAACAGGCTGAAATTCACCTCGGTGATGGTCGGTTCCTCGGTCTCCTCCGGCAGCTCGGACTTGGCGATGTCCACCTTTTCGCGCACATCGTCCAGCGCCTTGTCGGCATCGAAGCCGGCATCGAACTCCAGCAGCACGAAGCCGCCGCCTTCGTAGGCGGTGGACCGCATCTCCTTAACGCCCTCGATGGATTTCAGCTCCTGCTCCATCGGGCGCAGCAGCAGCCGCTCGGAATCCTCCGGCGAGATGCCCTCATGCACCAGGCTGACATAGATGGTGGGGATGTTGATGTCCGGATCGGATTCCTTGGGAATGTCGATATAGGCGACGGTTCCCGCGATCAGGATCAGCACCAGCACCGCGATGGTGGTACGGGCGCGGGCGATGGCAGCGTCGATCAGGTTCATTTCTTCGCCCCGCCATCGGCATAGCTGCCAGCGAAATTCTCCGACCGCACGGCTTCAACCTTCTGGCCCTCGGCAACGAATTCCTGCCCGACGACGATCAGGCGCGCGCGCTGTGGCAGGCCGGCCAGCCAGACGCCGTCCGTCTCGCTGGCGATGATCCTGACCGGCCGGAAGGTGACGGTGTTGTCTTGGCCCACCAGCTTCACGCCCATCTGCCCGGCATCGTTCAGGGTCAGGATGGAGGGGGTGATGAAATGCGCGGGGACGGAGTCCAGCGACAGTTTCACCGCGGCGGTCAGCCCGTCGCGGATGGCGCCGTCCCGGTTATCCAGCTCGGCCTCCACGCGGAAGGTGCGGGTGGCGCTGTTGGCGACGCTGGCGATGTAGCGGATGACGCCGGTACGGGTCTCGCCGGTGGAGAAGCGCACCTCGGCCAGATCGCCCAGTTCGAGGGACAGGGCATGGGTCTCCGGCACCTCGATGACGACCAGCATCGGGTCGGTATCGACGATCTGCGCCACCTCGTCGCCGGCCTGAACATAATTGCCGATTTCGACCATGCGGTCGTTCAGCACGCCATCGAAGGGCGCGCGGATGGTCGTGTTGGTGATATCCGTCTCGATCCGGGCGAGGGCGGCGCGGGCGGCGTCCAGCTGCGCCTGCGCCTGCGCCAGATTGGTGTCGGAGCGGAAGCCCTTGCCGGCCAGCTGCTTGGAGGCGCTGAATTCGACCTCGCGCTGGCGTACCAGCGCCCGCGCCTCTGCCCGCCTTGCCTCCCGGTCGTCCAGGGCAAGGCGCGCGATCATCTCGCCGGCGGCGACGCGCTTGCCTTTTTCCACGCCGATCTCGGTGACACGGCCATCGGTCTCGACCCGCAGCTGCACGCGTCGTTCCGCCTGGGTGAAGCCGTTGATGGTCAGCTCGCGGCGGTGCGCCTGCTCCTCGGATACGATGAACTGCACGCCGGGCAGGGCTGCCTGCGCTTCCTGCTTGGGGGCTCCGGCAGGTGCTTCGGCGGCATCGCCGAACTGGCCGGAGGCAATCCAGAGCGTGGCGGCCACCGCGAACAGAATGGCGATCCAGATCGAGGACTTCATCGCGTGTCTTCCTGCTTGCTGCTGGCGGTGGTTGTGGCGCGTTCGGCCAGGAACCGGTCGCGGTTGCTTAAAAATAGGTCGGGCGACGCGATAAGCATCCGCCCCTGCCGGCATCGGCGCGGACTATAGGAGTGCTTGCCGACGGCATCAATCGGGATGTCGTTACGAAATATTTCGCGGGTCATCCTTTGTCGCCAAAGGGTTTGATGTGTTCAGGCGGCTTTCGTTCCCGCCGCGTAACGCACATGCACCGGCAGCCGGTAATGATCGCCCTCGCGGTATTCCTGTAGCCGCCGGACGACGGCGGCCTCGACCGCCTCGCGCTCGGCGGCGCTGGCCTCCATCCACAGCTTGCCGAAGGACATGTCCAGGTTGGTGCGCCAGAAGGGCTGGTCGCCCGGCGCCTTGCGGCGCGCCTGGATCACCTGTTCCTCGACAGCGGCAAAGCCGACCTGTTCCAGCAGCCCGACCAGGGTACCGGGCTGGCCCAGGATGAAGGGCATTTCCAGGAAGGTCTCGTCCTGCGGCCCCATCACTTCCAGCACGGCGGCCATGTTGATCTGGAACACCGCATTGTCGGCCAGCGGCCCCCAGACCATGAAGCCGGCGCGCCCGCCGGGCTTCAGCACGCGCAGACATTCCCGCAATGCCTTCGGCTTGTCGGGGAAGAACATCAGGCCGAAGCGACAGGTGACACGGTCAAAACCGGCATCGGGGAAGGGCAGGGATTCGGCGTCCGCAATCTCGAAGCCGATATTGCCGGTGCGGCGGTCAGCAGCGCGACGTTTTGCCCCAGCCAGCATGCCCTCGGCCAGGTCAGTCGCGGTGACATGGCCTGTCTCGCCAACCATCTCGGCGATGGTCAGCGCCGGCTCGCCAGCGCCGGAGGCCAGATCCAGCACCCGCTGGCCCTGTGCGATTCCGACCAGTTCCAGCAGCGGTTCGTTCAGGCGGCGCGCCATTTCCGCCATTTCCTCGGCGCGCTTGTTCCAGCCAATGCCGCGGTCGTTCCAGGCGGCGCGCTGCCGTTCCTTGAACGCTTCTGTCGTATCGCGGCTCATGGCATTCTCCCTGCGGATTTGGTTTTTAGTTGCAGCTCGGTCGTCAGCGGTCATCAGATGTGCGTGCGGTGCAATAACGGCTTGTTTGCAATCAACTCGCAATCTCACTATTATGCGCGCGTTTCGCCAGCGGAAGCCTTATGCCATAGCCGTTTTCGGGCGGAAACGCATCGTCGAAAGAGCAGGATACTGGAATGAACGAGACCACCCCGTCGGCTGCGGCCGCACTTCCCGGCGCCGTTCCCACAGACGCCGTGACGCCGCCGCCCGGTGCGCTCGATCAGGCGCTGGAGCTGATCCAGGCTGGTGGCCCGGTGGTGGTGATCCTGCTGGTCTTCTCGGTGGTGGCGCTCGCCATCTTCATCATGAAGATGATCCAGTTCCAGTCGGCGCGGCTGTGGAGCCGGGGCTTCGTGGAGCCGGCCCTGACGCAGGCGCGCAATGGCCGCCTGGCGGAGGCGCTGGCGGGTCTGCGCGGCCTGCGCAGCCCGGTCGCGGAAGTCATGGCGGTGGCCATTGACGGATTCCGCCATCGCATCGCCGAGGACCGCATCCGTGAGGAAGTCGCCCGCATCGGCAGCGCCCGGCTGGAGGAGCTGCGCTCCTACCTGCGCGTCATCGAGGTGATTGCGACGCTGAGCCCGCTGCTCGGCCTGTTCGGCACGGTGCTGGGCATGATCGACGCCTTCCGCCAGATGGAAGCCGCCGGCAGCAATGTGAACCCGGCCATCCTGTCGGGGGGCATCTGGGTGGCGCTGCTGACCACGGCCGTCGGCCTCGCGGTGGCGATTCCGGCTGTGGCCATGCTGAACTGGCTGGAGCGAACCGTCGAGCGCGCGGCGCACACGATGGACGATGCGGTGACGCGGTTGTTCACCATGCCGCTGGTAGCTTCCAATCACGGCGCCGACCACGGGGAGCGTGAGGCCGCCGGCCTGCGCCAGCCGCATGCACAGCCTGCGGAGTAGCCTTCCGGCGAAGCGCCGGCAGCTGATTAGCCTGACGCCGCTGATCGACGTCGTGTTCATCCTGCTGATCTTCTTCATGCTGGCCTCCAGCTTTCTGGACTGGCGGACCATCACGCTGAACACGCCGGGGCAGGCGGTCGCAACGCCGGATATGGAAGGCGCCATGCTGGTGCGCCTGCGTGCCGACGGCTCGCTGGACCTTGCCGGCGAGGCGCTGTCGGCCGAGCAGTTGCAGACGCGGCTGCAGGCCGCCCTGGCGCGCAAGCCGGATCAGCGCGTGCTGGTGCGCCCGGAGCGCGGCGTGGCGATGCAGCGCGCGGTGGAAGTGCTGGACATGGTGACGGCGAGCGGCATCAAGGATGTCTCGCTGGTGCGGGGGCGGTGATGAGCGTTCTGAACCATGGCCGGAAGAGCGCTGGCGGCGGCCTGTTCGCCGCCGGCCGCCATCGCGAGCGGAATTCCGACGAGGGCATCATCCCCCTCATCAACGTGGTGTTCCTGCTGCTGATCTTCTTCATGCTGGCCGGCAAGCTGTCGCAGATCGACCCGTTCGAGGTGACGCCGCCGGATTCCGCGTCGGAAAGCCTGCCCGATGGCTCGACGCTGACCGTCCTGGTCGGCGCCGACGGGCGCATCGCCTTCGACGGCAAGCCGATGGAGCTGGACGCGCTGCCGGCGGCGCTGGAGGCGCATGCCAGGGACGGCGCGGTGCTGCGGCTGAAAGCCGACCAGCAGGCCGAGGCCGACCGGGTGATCGAGGTAATGGAAAGCCTGCGCGCGGCCGGCATCGAGAAACTGTCACTGCTGACCACGAAGACGGGAACAGGCGAATGAGACTCTCCCCGCGCGCCAAGCTGGCCGGGCTGATCGCATCGCTGGCGATCCATGGCAGCGCGCTGGCTTTCTTCGCTGATTTCAGCGAGGACAAGGGCACCGCGCAGGCGGGCCTCGGCGGCGTCGAGGTGGCGCTGGCGCCGATGGGTGGCGCGCCAGGCAGCGAGGCGCGCGCCGTCGAGTCGACCGAGACGGTGAAGCCGACCGAAGTGACAGAGGCGGTGAAGCCCATCGAAACGGCGGAGGTACCGGACGTTCCGGTAACGCCGGTCGAGCAGGCGCGTCCCGTGGAGCCGGTAAAGCCCATAGAACCGGTGAAGCCGGTGGAGCCCGTAAAGGTCAAGGAAGAGCCGGAGAAGGTGAAGATGGCGGAGGTTCCGCCGCCACCACCGCCGCCGCCGGTGAAGCCTGTCGTCAAGAAGCCGGAACCGCCGAAGCCGGTGCAGCAGCCCCAACCACAGGAAATCAAGCCGCAGCAGGTCGCCAAGGCAGAACCCGCCCCGGTGCAGGCGGAAGCCGCACCGGCACCGTCGGTTACCGGGTCCGCTGGCAAGTCGGGCGCCCAGGATTCGCAGAATGCCGGCACCACGAACAGCACTTCCGCGTCGGCGGGCGGCGGCATGCCGGGTTCCTCGGCCGATTATCTGGCGCTGGTGCAGGCCTGGCTGGAACGCCACAAGGAATATCCGCGCCGGGCGCAGTTGCGCCGCATCGAGGGCACGGCGGTGCTGCGCTTCGTCATGGACCGCGAGGGCAAGCTGGTTTCCTACCGGCTGGAACGCGGCTCCGGCCATTCCGTGCTGGACGAGGCGGTGCGGGAAATGATCGAGCGTGCCTCGCCCTTCCCACCGCTGCCGCCCGAAATCCAGCAGGCCAATCTGGAACTGGTGGTGCCAGTTTCCTTCTACCTGCGCTGACGTCGCTTACAGGCCCGGCCCCATCAGATAGTCGGGCAGCCAGGTGGCGATGCCGGGGAACAGGCACAGCAGCAGCATGCCGACCACCATGCACAGCATGAAGGGCAGGGCGCCGTACAGGATCGTCGGCAGCTTGATCTTCGGTGCGATGCCGTTGATGACATAGAGGTTCAGGCCGACCGGCGGGGTGATCAGCCCCAACTCCATATTGATGGTCAGGATGACGCCGAACCAAATCGGGTCGAAGCCGGCATTCACGATGATCGGCAGCAGGATCGGCGTGGTCATCAGGATGACGGCGGCCGGCGGCAGGAAGCAGCCGGCGACCAGCAGCAGGATGTTCACGAAGAACAGCAGCAGCCAGCGGTTGATGTCCAGTAGCGCAATCCATTCCGCAATGGCCTGGGTGACGTACAGGCTGGACAGCATGTAGCTGAACAGCACCGAGGTGCCGATGATCATCATGATCATCACCGATTCGCGCATGCCGTCGCGCATGATGTGCCACAGCGCGGTCGGCTGCCAGACGCGGTAGATGACGACCACCAGCAGCAGGCACAGCATGGCGCCCACGCCCGCCGCCTCGGACGGGGTGGCGAGGCCGCCATACATCGAATAGACGACGCCGGCGATGATCAGCAGGAAAGGCAGGATGCGCGGTAGCACCTCCAGCTTCTGGCGCAGCGAATAGCGCTCGCCGATCTGCGCCAGCCCCTCGCCGCGCCGCCAGCACAGGAACAGCGCCCACAGCATGAACAGGCCGGTCAGCATTAGCCCCGGCACGACGCCGGCCAGGAACAGCCGGCCGATGGAGGTCTCGGAAGCGATGCCGTACAGGATCATCGTCACCGAGGGCGGGATCAGGATTCCCAGCGTGCCGCCCGCCGCGATGGCGCCGGTCGCCAGATCGTCGGAATAGCCGCGCTTCTGCATCTCCGGGATGCCCATGCGGCCAATGGCGGCGCAAGTGGCGGGCGAGGAGCCGGTCATCGCGCTGAACAGGGCACAGGCGCCCAGATTGGAGATGACAAGGCTGCCCGGCACGCGGCTGAACCAGCGCGCCAGCGCCTCGTACAGGTCCGAGCCCGCCCGGCTGGAGGCGACAGCAGCCCCCATCAGCACGAACATCGGGATCGACACCAGGGTGAAGTCGTTCAGGCCGGCATAGAGCGTGTCGGCCAGGAACTCGATGGCGCGCAGCCCGTCGAAGGCGACCATGAAGCCGACGGCGACCACGCCAAGCCCAAAGGCGACCGGCATGCCGGTCCCCAGCACGACCAGCGTCACGAGGCCGATCAGCAGGCCAAGGGTAAGCTCGCTCATGAATGCTGCTCCGGTTCCATGCCGAACGGCATGTCGCGTCCGGTCAGCAGGCAATAGATATCGGCGACATATTGCAGGCACAGCACGCCCATGCCGATGGGCAGGGCGGCGTAATAGATCCACAGGCGCGCCCGCCACATGGAATCGGTGGTCCAGCCGCCATCATAGGCCTCCCACCACCATTCGATACCGTTCCACAGCACCAGCAGGCAGAAGCCGAGCGCGATCACCGAGGCGACGAAGGCCAGCCGCACACGCCAGCGGTGCGAGAGATAAAGCGGCAGCAGATCGACATTCACATGCCCCTTGGTCAGCAGCACATAGGGGCTGCCCACGAAGGTGGCGGCGACCAGGATGAAGGTGACGAACTCGCTCTGCCAGATCGCCGATTCCTGCAACACCGTGCGGACGAAGATCATCTGGCAGACGATGATGACCGAGGCGAGGATCATCAGGACGGCGGCAATGCCGCAAATCCGCGACAGCGCCGTGACCGTTCGGACGTAGAGCTGCATGGTCGCTCCAGAGAGGGCGGTATGTGACGGGGTAGGGGAGAGGGTTCCGCCCGTACCGCTTATCGGCACGGGCGGACTCTCTGTGGCTGGCGGGCTTACTGCACCGACAGCGCCATCTCGATCAGCTTGGCGCCGGTCGGCACCTTTTCCGAGAAGGTCTTGTAGGAGGTCTTCTTCGCCACCTCGCGCCAGGCATTGGCCTGTGCGTCAGACATGGTGACGACCTTCACATTGTTCTTCGTGTAGGCCTCGACCAGCTTCTCGTCGAGCTTCTTGCTCTCCGCCGCGAAATAGTCTTCCGACTTCTTCGCCGCCTTCATCAGCGCGTCCTGCTGGTTCTTGTTCAGTTTGTCGAAGCTGCGCTTGGACATCAGCACCGGCTCGTACATGAACCACAGCGCATTGTCGCCGGGAGCGGTCAGGCAGGAGAGCTGCTCATACAGGCGGAAGGAGACGAAGCTGCCCGCGCTGGTGTCGGTGGCATTGGCCACACCGGTCTGCAGCGCGTTATAGACCTCGTTGGACGGGATCGAGACGATGGACGCCCCGGCGCCGGCCCACATCTCGGCGAAGGTGGCACCGGCCGAGCGCGCCTTCAGGCCCGCCGCGTCCTGCGGCTCCAGGATGCACTTGTCCTTGCCGCCGAAGGCGCCGGCCAGCCAGGCATCGGCCAGCACGATGACGCCGGCATCCTCGATGATCTTCTTGATCTCACCCATGAAGGGCGACTTGTTCAGGCGCTTGGCATGGTCATGATTCTTCACCAGGCCCGGCATCAGCGTGGCGCCGAATTCCGGATGGCGGCCGCTGGCATAATCGAGCGGGAAGGCCGTGATGTCGATCTGGCCCTTCAGCATCGCCTGCCACTGTTCCTTCGGCTTCACCAGCGAGGCGCCGGGGAACACCTTGATCTCCATGCCGACATTGGCTGCCGCGACCTCACGGGCGATGATCTGCACCATCTCGTCGCGCACATCGCCCTTGCCGCCGGGGAACTGGTGCGAGGCCTTCAGCTCGACCGCTGCCGCATCCTGTACGGCAAGGGCCGCCATCGCCACACCGGCGAATGCGGCCAGAATGAACCGGTTACGCTTCATTGGTTTTCCTCCCTGTGAAAGCGTTTTTCATTTTTTGTAAAACCAGTATGAGACGAAAAATGTGCGCATCACAACAGTCTCTGTATTGGGCTCTGTTTGGTGGCGGGCAGGGGGCAAAATAATACCGCCCATCGGGGCTTGCCGTGGGGCCCGTCCCGTCGCACTCTGCGAGCCGGTCGCATTGACCTAACCGAGGGGGCGAAATCCATGCTGCGCATCTGGGGCCGCAACAATTCCATCAATGTCCAGAAGGTGATGTGGTGCGTCGGCGAGCTGGGGCTGACGCATGAGCGTATCGATGCGGGCCGCGAATTCGGCCTGACCGGCGAGGACTGGTACCGCAAGATGAACCCGAACGGGCTGGTGCCGGTGATCGACGATCGCGGCTTCGTGCTCTGGGAATCCAACGCCATCGTCCGCTATCTGGCGGAGACCTACGACCATGGTGGCCTGTGCCCCGCTGATGCGAAGAAGCGCGCGCAGGCCGGCCAGTGGATGGACTGGGCCACGACCATTCTGGGCGCGCCGATGACCACTGCTTTCTGGCAACTGATCCGCACGCCCGAGGCGGAGCGCGACATGGGCGCGGTTGAGAAGGCGGCTGAGGCGCTGGGCAAGCATTACGCGCTGCTGAACCGGCATCTCGACAGCCGGCTCTACATGCTGGGCGAGCGGCTGACCATGGCGGACATCCCGGTCGGCGCCTTCGTGCACCGCTGGTACGCGCTGGACGTGCCGCACCCGGAGCTGCCGTCCTTGCGTGCCTGGTATCAGCGGTTGACCGAGCGGGAGGCGTTCCGCACCCATGTCATGCTGCCGCTGACGTGATCCGCCTGTTCCGAACGGTATTGGAGGCCGCCCAAAAACGGCCCGAATGAGGTTTCATCATCCCTGTCGTCAAAGGTTAAGCTTAGGCCGCTACGATGCGATACCGGACACACAAAAGAAGCGAGGCTAACATCATGTCGATTTCCCCCCGGTTCCGAACCGCTTCCGGTTTCCTGTCCCGTATGGTTGTCGCCGCGTCCCTGGCTGTCGCCGGGTTGGCCGGGACCGCCCCCGCGCCGGCCAGCGCGCAGGTCAGCGCTCAGGCCTCCGGCATCTCCATCGAGCTCAACAAGCTGGAGGAGCAGCCGAATGCCTGCCGCGTCTATATGCTGTTCGAAAATCCGGGCCAGACCGAGTTCAGCGAATTCCAGCTCGACCTCGTGCTGTTCGATACCAATGGCGTGATCGCCCGCCGCCTGTCGCTGGACGCCGCCCCCTTGCGGGCCGAGAAGACCAGCGTGAAGCTGTTCGATATCGACGGGCTGGCCTGCCCGAAGATCGGCCGCATCCTGCTGAACGACATGCTGGGCTGCGCCGATGCCTCGGGCAAGCGCAGCGACTGCCTGAAGCTGATCAAGCCTTCCAGTCGGGTCGACGCCAAGTTCGTGAAATAGGGGTAAGAAAACCCTCTCCCCAACGCGGGAGAGGGCGGTGAGCGTAAGCGAACCGGGTGAGGGGGCGACTCTGACCGTGCAATTACCCCTCACCCAGCTGCGCCTAATTCGCTCTCGCTCATAAGGCTCCGCAACCCTCTCCCGCAAGGGGAGAGGGCATTTAACAGTAGAGCCCCCTACATCACCTTGCCGGGGAACGGGTGTTCCCCGGTGCGCGATTCGACCTCGATGACCCAGATGTCCGGGTCGCGCCCGACCGCGCGCTCGATATAGGCGTCAGCCTCGGCTTCCGGCACCAGCGCGCCATCGAAGGCGGCCAGCCAGCCCAGATTGCCGTCCAGATCGCGGGCCTGGCTCAGCAGCTGGCAGCCCTGTTCCAGCCGGTTCACCTTCAGCAGCACCGTCGCCCCGGCCTCCGCCCCCTTGCGCAGCACATAGGCCGGCAGGTTGCGCGCCATGCATTGGCGCAGGTGAGCCTTGACCCAGATGTCCGTGGTCAAGCGCGGTTCTTCCATCCTAGACTGCCTTTCAAGAATTCAGCGACCGTTCCTGCCGCCTTATCCCATGCCGGGAAGGGCGCGCCAAGGACAGCATAAGAGCCGCAGCATATCTTGAGGAAGGAAACGGACGATATGAGTGCGACCTCATTCACCGTCGATCAGCTGGCCCAGCGCATCCCGGACGGGGCCAAAATCGCCCTGCCGCCGGATTATTCCGGCTGCGCCATGGAAGTGGTGCGCGCGCTGATCCGGCGCGGTGCTAAGAATCTGCACATTGTCGGCGTGCCCTCGGTGGGGCTGCAGGGCGACATGCTGATCGGCGCCGGCTGTGTCGGCACGCTGGAGACAGCGGCGGTCACCATGGGCGAGCTGGGCATAGCACCCCGCTTCATCGCCGCCGCCAAGGCCGGCACCATCAAGCTGCGCGACGGCACCTGCCCGGCCATTCATGCCGGGTTGCAGGCGGCGGAGAAGGGCATCCCCTACATGCCGCTGCGCGGCGTGCTGGGCAGCGATCTGGTCGCGCATCGCGACGACTGGAAGGTGGCTGAAAACCCGTTCGGCGAGAATGATCCGATCCTGCTGGTCCCGGCGATCCGCCCGGATGTGGCGCTGTTCCATGTCCGCAAGGCCGACCGCAAGGGCAATGTCTGGATCGGCGTGCGGCGCGAGCTGATGCTGATGGCGCATGCCGCGAAGGAATGCCTGGTCACCGCCGAGGAGATCGTCGAGGGCGACCTGCTGGCCGACGAGGCGACGGCGGCCGGCACCATCCCCGGCCTCTATGTCACCGCCATCGCGGAGGCGAAGGAGGGGGCCTGGCCGGTCGGCCTGGGTGGCGCCTATCCGGCCGATGCCGGGCATATCGCGGATTATTACGAACAGGCACGCAGCGACGAGGGCTTCCGGAGCTACCTCGCGCAGCATGTGCTGACCCGTAACGCGGCGGAGTGACCCTGATGGCCACAGATTGCAAGCCCGAGGAACTGCTGATCTCCTTCATCGCCGACAGGCTGGCGGGGCTGCGCCATGTCGCGGTCGGCAATTCCTCCCCGATTCCGGGTGCCGCCGCGCTGCTGGCGCGTGCCCGCTCCAACGGCATGCTGCGCGTCTCGCTGCTCGGCAGCCGCAAGCACACCGCCTTCACCGATGGCGGCAAGGAGCTGTTCGACTGCGCCGCCGAGGGCCGTATCGACGCCTTCTTCCTGGGCGGCGGGCAGATCGACGGCGAGGCCAACATCAACCTGGTCGGCATCGGCGACTATCCGCAGACCAAGGTGCGCTTCCCCGGCTCGTTCGGTTCCGCCTATCTGTATTTCCTGGTGCCGCAGGTGATCCTGTTCCGCGAGGAACATACCGACCGCGTGCTGGTGCCGAAGGTGGATTTCGTCAGCGCGCCGGGCACCAGCCCCGCCAATGTCTATCGGCCGGGCGGGCCGAAGATGCTGGTCACCGGGCGCTGCATCTTCGACTTCGACAAGGACCGGAAACGCTTCAGCCTGCGCAGCGTGCATCCGGGCCATACGGTCGAGGAAATCCGCGAGAATACCGGCTTCGACTATGACGAGCCGGCGAGCGTGCCGGAGACGCCGATCCCCGATGCCGAGACGCTGGCGCTGTTGCGCGGGCGCATCGGGCAGGAGATCGCCGAGACCTATCCCGCCTTCGCGTCGCGTGTCTTCGACATCGCCGCCTGATTTTCATTTTGGGAGAACGAATGATGGCGGATACCGCCGCGAACCCGGCCGGCGGCGCTTTTGGCGCGCTGAACGGCCTGAAGGTGATCGACCTGACCCGCGTGCTGGGCGGCCCCTACGGCACCCAGATCCTGGGCGACCATGGCGCGGAGATCGTGAAGATCGAGCCGCCGCAGGGCGACGAGGTGCGCGACTGGGGGCCGCCCTTCCTGGAGGGCGACGCCTCCTATTTCATCGGCGTGAACCGCAACAAGCGCTCGCTCGGCCTCGACCTCTCCAAGCCGGAGGGCCGGGAGGTGCTGCTGCGCCTGCTCGACGGTGCCGACGTGCTGATCGAGAATTACAAGCCCGGCACCATGGAGCGCTGGGGCATCGGTTATGAGGAGGTGTTGTCGAAGCGCTTCCCGAAACTGATCCATTGCCGCATCAGCGGCTTTGGCGGCGACGGCCCGCTGGGCGGCTTTCCCGGCTATGACGCGGTCATCCAGGCGATGGCCGGCATGTTCTCGATCAACGGCACGCCGGAGGCCGGGCCGACCCGTATGGGCACGCCGCTGGTCGATCTCGGCACCGGGCTCTATTCCGCCATCGCCATCCTGATGGCGCTGTTCGAGCGCCAGCGTTCCGGCAAGGGCCAGTATATCGATATGACGCTGTATGATTCGGCGGTGGCTCTCCTGCATCCGCAGGCGGCCAACTACTTCCTGTCGGGCAAGACCCCGGTGCTGACCGGCAGCGAGCATCCCAACATCACGCCCTACGACAAGTTCGCCACCAGCACCGGCGAGATTTTCCTCGCCATCGGCAACAACCGCGCCTTCGAGCGGTTCTGCACCGAGATCGGCCGCCCGGACCTGCCCGCCGATCCGCGCTTTACCAGCAATGGCGAGCGCACGATCAACCGCCCGGCGCTGCGCGCGGAGCTGGAAAAGGCGATGGCGGACATGGACGGCAAGGCGCTGTGCGAGCGGCTACTGGCCGTCGGCGTGCCGGCTGGACCCGTCATGAACATCGCCGAGGTGTTTGCAGCGGAACACACCCAGCATCGCCGCATGGACGAGACGCTGGGCGCCTATCGCGGCACCGGCATCCCGATCAAGTTCAGCCGCACGCCGGGCAGCGTGCGCCGCACCCCGCCAAAATTCGCCCAGCACAGCGATGAAATCCTGGCCGAGGCGGGCTTCTCCGCCGAGGAGGTCGCATCGCTGAAGCAGGGCGATGTGGTGGTCACCAAACGCCGGCAATAAGAAACGAACACGGAGGACCGCCATGAAGATCGTCGAGCTGAAGGCCTATCCGATCTCCTTCAAGGTGCCGGAGGGGGCGAATGTCTCGCTGGGCATCGGCCGCACGGTGAAGCGCGACGCGGTGATCGTGAAGATCGTCACCGAGGACGGCATCACCGGCTGGGGCGAGGCGCATGCCGCCCGCGCGCCGGGTGCCGTGGCGCAGCTTGCCAACACCACGCTGCGCCAGCTCGTGGTCGGGCAGGATGCCGGCGATATTGTCGGCCTGTGGAACCGCATGTACCGCATGCAGCTCGCCAGCCACGGCATGGGGGCGGGCGCCGCCATCGCGATGAGCGGCATCGACATGGCGCTGTGGGACATCAAGGGCAAGGCGGCGGGCTGGCCGCTCTACCGGCTGCTGGGCGGCTCCGCGAAGCCGATGCAAGCCTATGCCGGCGGCATCTCGCTGGGCTTCCAGGAGCCGGCAAAGCTGGTGGAGGAGGCGCAATCCTATGTCGCGCAGGGCTACAGGGCGCTGAAGCTGCGCATCGGCGACACGGTGGCGCGCGATCTGGAACGGGTGCGCGCCGTGCGCAAGGCGCTGGGCGAGGGCATCGACATCCTGACCGACGCCAACACCAACTACACGCTGGCAGATGCCCGCAACGCCTATCCGGGTCTGGACGAGTGCCGTGTCGGCTGGCTGGAGGAACCCTTCCCCTCGCCGGACGACCGTAGCTACGAGATCGCGGCGTCCTATGGCCGCACGCCGCTGGCGGCGGGCGAGAACCATTATACCCGCTTCGATTTCAACCGGCTGATCGAGCGCAAGGTGATCAATATCTTCCAGCCTGACCTGTCGAAGACCGGCGGCATCACCGAGGGGCTGCGCATCGCGCACATGGCCTCGGCCTGGAAGATTTCCAGCCATCCGCATACGTCGGTGACGGGCCTCAACATGGCGGCCTCGCTGCATTTCCTGGCCGCCATCGACAATCCCGGCTATTTCGAGGCCGATCTGTCGAAGGGCAATGTGTTCCGCGATCAGCTGTGCAGCCCGGCCTACAGCGTTTCAGCCGACGGCACGGTAACGCCGCCGGAGGCGCCCGGCCTTGGCATCGAGGTTGATGAGGCGGTGCTGGCCGCCCACCCCGTCATCGACGGGGCGGGGTATGTGTGATTAAGCATCAGAAAAGATTCTGAAATTAGCATTAACGCTTAATTGTCATTGCCGGGCTTGACCCGGCAATCCAGGGGCCAAGGCCTGAGACGTTACAGGCAAAGCGACGCTCCTGGACCCCCGGGTCAAGCCCGGGGGTGACATGAGAATGTACTTTCTGAAATCCACCCATGCTCTTCGAGACGGCGCTTCGCGCCTCCTCAGGGCGAGGGGAGTATTGGATTACCGGCGGCGCCTCCTGGTGACCTCATGCTGAGGAGGTCGCGCCCGGTTCAGGGCGCGACCGTCTCGAAGCATAGGGCGGCGTGCGCCCGGTCTTTACCCCGCCGTCTTCGCGGACAGGCCCAGCAGGGCGCGGCGGCGGAGCCACAGGCTGGGGCGGTAGCGGTCCTCCCCGGTCAGTGCCTGCAACTGTTCCAGCACGCGCAGCGTCGCCCTGGTCCCCATGGCATCGACCATGGCCAGCGGCCCCTGCGGATAGTTCAGACCCAGCGTCATGGCGAGGTCGATCTCCTCCGGGCTGGCGAGGCCGACCTGCGCCATCTCGCAGGACAGGTTGCCGATCATGGCGCGCAGGCGCTGGGCGATGAAGCCCGGCGAATCCTTGATCGCGGTGACCTTGCAGCCATCCTTCGCCAGCAGCGCCGCCACGGAATCGCGGGCGGCGGCATCGGCCCCCGGCGCGGTCATGATGGTGATGCGCTTCGAGATGTCGGCGCTGAGGTCGATGGCCACCAGCCGGCGGTGATCGGCGCCGGTGCGCACGGCGACGCTTGTCGCGTCCTCGCCGATGGGGGCGCAGAGGATGGGGCTCGATCCATCGTCCGACGCGGTGATCTTCACGCCGAGGCCGCCAAGGAACTTCTCCAGCGCGGCATCCGGCTCGGCCAGGCTGACGGTGGCGGCGGGGGCCGCATCCGTCACATGATCCGGGCTCGGCGCATCGAGAACATTCCCTTTATTGTCATAGCGATAGTGGCCGGCCTTCGTCTTGCGTCCCAACCGGCCCGCCTCGTACAGCGCCTTGTGCAGCGGCACCGTCTTCAGGCGCGGATCGTGCAGATAGCCCTCATAGACGATCATGCTGACCGGATAGTTCACATCGATGCCGGTCAGATCCATCAGCTCGCACGGCCCCATGCGGAAGCCGCAGCATTCCTTCATGACCGCATCGATCTGCGCCGGCGTAGCCACGCTCTCATGGATCAGGCGCATGCCCTCGGTTGTGTAGGCGCGCCCGCCCATATTGACGAGGAAGCCGGGCGCGTCCTGCACGGTGACCGGCGTGCGGCCCATGCGCTTGCCCAGCTCGGCCAATGCTACGGCGACATCGTCGGCGGTTTCCGGCCCCTTGATGATCTCGACCAGCTTCATCAGCGGCACGGGATTGAAGAAATGCATGCCGGCGACGCGCTGCGGCCTGGCGCAGTTGCGCGCGATGGCGGCAATCGGCAGGGATGAGGTGTTGGAGGCGAGAATCGCATCCTCCGCCACATGTTTCTCCAGCTCGGCGAAGATGCTGCGCTTCAGCTCCAGATCCTCGAACACCGCCTCGACCACCACAGGGCAGCTGCCCAGATCGGCAAGGGCAGGGGCGATGGAGAGGCTTTCCTTCATGCCGGCGACGGCATCGGCCTGCAGCCGGCCCTTCTCGACCAGCCGGTCCAGCCGCCCGAAGATCAGCTCGCGCCCGGCCTCCGCACCGCCCGGCTTGGCATCATGCAGGACGACCTTGCAGCCGCCCTCCAGCGCCACCTGGGCAATGCCCTGGCCCATCGCGCCGGCGCCGACGACGCCGACCGCGAATCCCTCGGCTTTCACATCCATGATCGCCGCCTCCTCATATCCGCTCGATGATGGTGGCGATGCCCTGGCCGACGCCAATGCACATGGTGCACAGCGCATAGCGGCCGCCGGTGTCGTGCAGCTGCTGCGCCGCCGTCAGCAGCAGGCGCGCGCCGCTGGCACCCAGCGGATGACCCAGCGCGATGGCGCCGCCATTCGGGTTCACGCGGGGATCGTCATCGGCGATGCCGAGCATGCGGGTGGTCGCCAGCGCCTGGGCGGCGAAGGCCTCGTTCAGCTCGATCACATCCATCTGGTCGATGGTCAGGCCGGCCAGCTTCAGCACCTTCTCCGAGGCCGGGGCTGGACCGATGCCCATGATGCGGGGTGCTACACCGGCGACGGCAGCGGCGACGATGCGGGCGCGCGGCGTCAGGCCGTGGCGCTTGGCGGCCTCCTCCGAGGCGACGATGATCGCGGCGGCGCCGTCATTCACGCCCGAGGCATTACCGGCGGTCACCGTTCCGCCTTCCTTGCGGAACGGGGTGGACAGCTTCGCCAGCTGCTCGATGGTGGTGTCGCCGCGCGGATGCTCGTCCTGGTCCACCACGATGGGGTCGCCCTTGCGGCGCGGGATGGTGACGGCGACGATCTCCTTCGCCAGCCTTCCATTCGCCTGCGCGGCGGCAGCCTTGTGCTGGCTGCGCAGCGCGAAGGCGTCCTGGTCCTCGCGGCTGACCTGGAACTGCTCGGCCACATTCTCGGCGGTTTCTGGCATCTGGTCGATGCCGTACTGCTTCTGCATGATCGGGTTCACGAAGCGCCAGCCGATGGTGGTGTCGTAGATCTCGGCCTTGCGGGAGAAGGCGCTGTCCGCCTTCGGCATGACAAAGGGCGCGCGCGACATGCTCTCCACACCGCCCGACAGCATCAGCGAGGTCTCGCCAGCGCGGATCGCGCGGGCGGCCTGCACCGTGGCCTCCATGCCGGAGCCGCACAGCCGGTTCACCGTGGCGCCCGGCACCTCGACCGGCAGGCCCGCCAGCAGCAGCGCCATGCGCGCGACATTGCGGTTATCCTCGCCGGCCTGGTTCACGCAGCCATAGAGCACATCGTCCAGCGCGCCCCAGTCCACCGATGTGTTGCGCTCCATCAGCGCCTTGATCGGCACGGTCGCCAGATCGTCGGCGCGCACGGCGGACAGGCTGCCGCCAAAGCGGCCGATTGGCGTGCGGATGGCGTCGCAGATGAAAGCCTCGGTCATCGTTTCCCCCATGGTTTGGATAGGTTGCTCCCAGAGTGCGATCACATTGAATGCGGTCGCTTTAGGGACGCATTCAATGTGTGAATCGCCCTCTGATAACTTGAATAGAGACGGATTCACGCTTCAGGTCGAGGCACGGCTTGCCACGACCTGAAGCGATCCGGCTCTAGCATTGCCGGGGAAGCTTGCACACCCTATGATCCGGGTCAATTCTGCAAAACCACATTCCGCCCAGCAAAACTGGGGATGTAAACAAAGGAGGAAAGCAATGTCCGAGACGGCCCAGCCGGAGGTAATCGTCGAGCGCCCGGAAGACGGCATCGCCGTTGTGCGCATCAACCGCCCGGCGGTGCGCAACGCGCTGAACATCGCCACCCGCAAGAAGCTGGCCGAGGAATTCGCCAAGCTGTCCGAGGATAGCAGCGTGCGCGCCATCGTGCTGACCGGCAATGAGGAGGCCTTCGCCGCCGGGGCCGACCTGCGCGAGTTTGTCGAGGCCACGCCTATCGACCTGCTGACCCGCCATACCGAGCGGCTGTGGCGGGTGATTTCCTCGACGCCGCAGCCGGTGATCGCCGCCATCAACGGCTTCGCGCTGGGCGGCGGGCTGGAGCTGGCGATGCATGCCGATATCATCGTGGCCGGCGAGGGCGCCAAGCTGGGCCAGCCGGAGGTGCGCGTCGGCATCATGCCGGGGGCGGGCGGCACGCAGCGCCTGACGCGCGCGGTCGGCAAGTTCCACGCCATGAAGCTGTGCCTGACTGGCCGGCCCATCGACGCCGCCGAGGCGTTCCAGATCGGCCTTATCAGCACGCTGGTGGCGGACGATCAGGTGATGGAGACGGCGCTGAAGATGGCGCGTGACCTCGCCTCGCTGCCGCCGCTCGCCGTGCAGCAGATCAAGGAAGTCATCGTGGCCGGCGAGGACAGCTCGCTGGAGACCGGCCTGATGCTGGAGCGCAAGGCGATGCAGATGCTGTTCGCCAGCAAGGACAAGAATGAGGGCATGCAGGCCTTCTTCGAAAAGCGCAAGCCGGCCTATACGGGCGAGTAACGGCGTCGGCGAGGCCCGGCATTCGTGCCGGGCCAGCCATGCGCGGAATTTCCGCACTCCGGGATTGACGCGCCCATGGGGAAGCTGGCTAGACTGCAAAAGCAGTCAGCGCTCTTGACTTTTCGCGGTCACGGGCTAGCCGGCTCGTTTTTTGCTGCTTTCCAGAGGACGGACCCATGACCTTCGTGCCGAATTCCGCGAGCGCCCGCGACATCGCGCATCATCTGCATCCCTACACCAATCTGAAGGTGCATGAGACGGAAGGTCCGCTGGTCATCACCGGTGGCAAGGGCGTCCATGTCTTCGACGAGGACGGCAAGGACTATATCGAGGCGATGGCCGGCCTGTGGTCGGTGTCGCTGGGCTTCAACGAGCAGCGTCTGGTCGATGCCGCGATCAAGCAGATGAAGGAGCTGCCCTACTACCATACCTTCACGCACAAGTCGCACCTGCCCTCCATCGACCTTGCCGAGAAGCTGAAGTCGGTCGCCCCGGTGGAGATGTCGAAGGTGATCTTCCAGAACTCCGGTTCGGAAGCCAACGACACCGTCGTGAAGCTGATCTGGTACTTCTGGAACGCCCAGAACAAGCCGGAGAAGAAGAAGATCATCTCGCGCATCAAGGGCTATCACGGCGTCACCGTCGCCTCGGCCAGCCTGACCGGCCTGCCGAACAACCACCGCGACTTCGACCTGCCGATCGCCAATATCCTGCATGCCGACTGTCCGCATTATTACCGCTTCGGCCTTGAGGGCGAGAGCGAGGAGGAGTTCGCCACCCGCATGGCGGACAATCTGGAGAAGCTGATCCTGAAGGAGGGGCCGGAGACGGTCGGTGCCTTCATCGCCGAGCCGATCATGGGCGCCGGCGGCGTCATCGTGCCGCCGAAGACCTATTTCGAGAAGATCCAGGCCGTGCTGAAGAAGTACGACGTGCTGTTCTGCGCCGACGAGGTGATCTGCGGCTTCTGGCGCACCGGCAATTACTGGGGCAGCCAGACCTTCGGCATGAAGCCGGACATCCTGTCCTGCGCCAAGGCGCTGTCCTCCTCCTATCTGCCGATCTCGGCGGTGATGGTGAATGAGCGCGTCTATCAGGCCTGCGTGACCGAGTCCGAGAAGATCGGCGTGTTCGGCCATGGCTACACCTATTCCGGCCATCCGGTCGCGGCCGCCGTTGCGCTTGAGACGCTGAAGATCTACGAGGAGCGCGACATCGGCGCGCATGTCGGCAAGGTCGGCCCGCTGCTGCAGAAGGGCATCGCCGGCTTCGCCAGCCACCCGCTGATCGGCGAGGTGCGCGGCACCGGTCTGATCGGCGCCATGGAGATGGTGCAGGACAAGAAGACCCGCGCCGCCTTCGACCCGAAGCTGGGTGTCGGCGCCAAGTTCGCCAAGATCGCACAGAAGAACGGCCTGATCGTCCGCGCCATCGGCGATTCGGTCGCTTTCTGCCCGCCGCTCATCATCACCGAGCAGGAGATGGGCGACATGCTGTCGCGCTACGCCAAGTCTCTGGACGAGGTGGCCGCACAGCTGAAGGCGGACGGCATTGCCTTCGGCTGATCGCCGCGATCATGGGACGATACGAAGGCCGCCTCCCCGGAGGCGGCCTTTTCGTTTGCCCGTTCCGCTGCCGCGACATTCCGCGCGGATGACCGGTGCGCGTTTCGATAGTATAAGCTCGGCAAAAAACCGGATTGCCGCCATGGATTATCAAAGTTTCTTTGCCGACCGCATCGCGCAGCTGAAGGCCGAGGGGCGCTATCGCGTCTTTGCCGATCTGGAGCGCCAGGCCGGCCGGTTCCCGGATGCGCGGCAGCATGTCGGCGGCGCGCAGCAGCGTCCGGTCACCATCTGGTGCTCCAACGACTATCTCGGCATGGGCCAGCATCCCGCCGTGCTGGCGGCGATGCAGGAGGCGATCCAGCGCACCGGCGCCGGCGCCGGCGGCACCCGCAACATCTCCGGCACCACTCATTATCATGTGCTTCTGGAGCGCGAACTGGTGGCGCTGCACGGCAAGGAAGCGGCCTTGCTGTTCACTTCCGGCTATGTCGCGAACGAGGCGGCGCTGTCCTGCCTCGCCTCGTCGCTGCCGAACTGCATCGTGTTTTCCGATGCGCTGAACCACGCCTCGATGATCCAGGGCATCCGCCATTCCGGGGCGGAGAAGAAGATATTCCGGCACAATGATATCGCCCATCTGGAACAGCTGCTGGCCGAGGCCGACCCCGCGCGGCCGAAGCTGGTCGCCTTCGAATCGGTCTATTCGATGGATGGCGACATCGCACCCATCGGCGATATCCTCGATCTGTGCGAGCGTTATGGCGCGCTCAGCTATCTCGACGAGGTGCATGCCGTCGGCCTCTATGGCGTGGAAGGGGCGGGCGTCGCCCAGCGCGACGGCGTGATGCACCGGGTCGATGTGGTGCAGGGGACAATGGGCAAGGCGTTCGGCCTGATGGGCGGCTACATTGCCGCCTCGGCCACGTTGGCGGATTTCATACGCTCCCATGCCTCCGGCTTCATCTTCACGACGTCGCTGCCGCCGGCGTTGACCGCCGGTGCGCTGGCCAGCGTGCGCATCCTGCGCAGTGATGAGGGCAGGGCACTCCGCGCCCGCCATCAGGAACGGGCGGAACGGCTGCGTGCCCAACTGCGCGCCGCCCGGCTGCCGCTCATCGAGGCGCCCAGCCATATCGTGCCGGTGCTGGTGGGCGATGCCGCACGCTGCAAGCAGGCCAGCGACCTACTGCTGGAGCGCCATGCGATCTATGTGCAGCCGATCAACTACCCGACCGTGCCACGTGGCACCGAACGGCTGCGCCTGACGCCGACCCCGCTGCATGACGATGCGGCAATGGACCGGCTGGTTGCGGCGCTGACCGATATCTGGGGCGCGCTGGAGCTGAAGCAGGCGGCGTGAGACGGCCTGCCGCAAAATTGCCGCTTCCCTTTTTCTGCGAATCGTTCTTAATAGTGGACAAATCCGGTCCGGTATCCCATTTGGATAGTCGGACTTTCCGAAAGGTGCGCAACAGGATATGCCCATGTTCCGCGACAACTCGCTGATCCCGACCGAGGCGCTGCGCCTGGCCATGCTGGGTTTCCTGGCCGAGGGGCCGAAGCGCTATGCCGATCTGGCGGCGACTGTGCGGCGCTTCGCCAGCCGGATGGCCGGCCCGTCGCTCGACCTGCTGGCCCCGTCGCTGGAGTTGCTGCGCTTCGAGGGGCTGGTGGCCCCCATTGACGGCGAGAGCATGGAAGATAATCCGGTGCTGCGCCTGACGGATGCCGGCCGCGCAGCGCTTGATGGCCTGCTGAGCGCCAACATGAAGCCGCTCGTGAACGACCTGAACAAGCTGGTGGTGGCGCTGAAGCTGCGTTTCCTGCATCTGATGGCGCGGGAAGACCAGCTGGTCCAGCTTGAAATGCTGGAAGACCTCTACCGCAACGAACGCGCCCGGCTGGTCGATCTTAAGGCGAATGAGGAAGCGGCCATCATCGACGGGCTGCTGCCGGCCTGGCTGGACCAGGAGATCGCCCAGGCGGAGGCCCGTATCGCCTGGTGTCAGGAGATACAGGCCCGCCTCTGAGCTACCGGGTCAGCTCTCCGCCAGACCCTTGATCGCCGCGCGCATGAACTGGCGCGAGCGCAGATAGACCAGTTCCTTCCAGTCATCCTCGTCCGGATAGAAGGCCTTGCGCATCTGGGCCTTCAGTTCCTTGCCCTGCGCCGAGTCGAGATCGCCGCGCGCATGCAGCCAGTTATCGGCGATGACGGCGCCGACCACATTCTTCAGCGGATAGGTGCCGTATTCCGCCGTGACGGACGTCACATCCGTCCCCTCCAGCATGTCCACCACCGCGTGCTTGATGACGCCATAGAGGGCGGGCGAGGTGGAGTTGCCGAGCGCCGGCGAGCTGACATTGTTCACGAACCAGTCGAAGCAGCGCTGCAACTCCGGCGTGCCCGGCTCGCCATCGGCGATCAGATCGACCGTGCCATAGGGGCCAAGGCCGGTGTGGTAGTCGATGAAGCAGGCATGTTTCGCGCCCTTCACATGGGCATCGACGATCTTGCGGAAGGTCAGGTTCGACCAGGTCGGCTTGTTGCCGCCATGGAAGATGCCGTCGGCATGGTTGTACTGGCCCTGGCTCAGCGCCTTCTGCCAGGCGAAGGCGCCATGCTGCTTCTTATAAGCATCGAACGCGGCCTCCATCGCGGCGAGGCTGTCCTGCCCCCACTGCTTCGGCACGATGACATCGTGCAGCGCGTCATAGTCCGGGTTTTCCGGATAGCCGCCATTGTGATCGATGAAATTGCGGTTCAGATCGACATTGTCCTCTGTCACGCGCCGGATCCAGGCGAAGCCATGCGGGTTGATGGCGTGGACAAGCACGACCTTTACATTCTTCGGCACGCTCCTGTAGGCGCCGCTGCGCAGCCAGCCGATCAGCGCGCCGGAGCCGCAGAAGCCCTCCGCGCCATGCGTCGCGGAATTGGCCAGCAGCACGCGGTCGGCCTTCGGATCGCCCCAGACCGCGACATCGGTATAGAGCGCACCGCCGTCCGGCCCCTTTGAATTAGGGTTCAGGTGATTTTCGATGACGAGGCCGGCATGGGTAGCGGCTTCCAGAAACTTGGCGCGGGCAGCCTGGTAGTCGGGGGAAAAGTAGTTGATGACGTCCATCGGGGATTCTCTTACTGCGGGAAGAGGATAGGCGGCGATGCTGCGCGTATTGCCTGGCGATGGCAAGGGGGCAAAGCCGCTGAAGCCGTGCTATCGGGCATCCGATTCGCGTTGACGCGCGGCTGCAAAGAAAGCTACATCCGAAATAGGCAAGGTCCGGTAGAAGACCCGGCCTGATGGTTTGGTTACAGGCGCTCCGCCAGCCGCGAAAGCGGTGGCGCGGCGCGAGAAAAGAAGGAAGTTCAGGGATGCGCAAGCTATTTGGAGCGGCCGTGGTCGCGGGCGCTGTCGCGCTCAGCCTCGGCGGTGCCGCAGACGCCAAGACGTTCCGTTATGCGACGACGGGCGACATTCTGGGTCTGGACCCCCACATCAACAATGAGGGGCCGACCAACACGATGAAGAACAATGTGTACGAGGGTCTGATCCATCGTGCATGGGACCTCTCGCTGCATCCGGCGCTGGCGACCGAGTGGGAGCAGGTCAACCCGACCACCTGGCGCTTCAAGCTGCGCCAGGGCGTGAAGTTCCACAATGGCAGCGACTTCACCGCCGATGACGTGCTGTTCAGCTTCGACCGTATCCGCCAGCCCCAGTCGGAGATGAGCTTCGCGGTCAACACGATCCAGGAAATCAAGAAGATCAGCGATTACGAGATCGAGATCATCACCGGTGGTCCGGATCCGATCCTGATGCTGAACCTGCCGAATTTCCACATCATGGACAAGGAATGGTCGGAGCAGAACAACACGACCAATGTGGAGCGCGGCAGCTCGGCCAAGACCTACGCCAACCTCAACATGAACGGCACCGGCCCGTTCAAGCTGATGGAGTGGGTGCCCGATACCCGCGTCGTGCTGGAGCCGAACAAGGGTTGGTGGGGCAAGCCAACCCACAATCTGACCAAGGCCATCTTCACCCCGATCGGCAACGACGCGACCCGCGTGGCCGCGCTGCTGTCGGGCGAGATCGACCTGATGTACCCGGTGCCGCTGCAGGACGTGAAGCGCATCGACAGCTCCAGCTCTGCCAAGGTCCTGCAGGGGCCGGAACTGCGCACCATATTCCTGGGCTTCGACCAGCATCGTGACGAGCTGCTCGACATGCCGGGCACCGGCAAGAACCCGTTCAAGGACAAGAAGGTCCGTCAGGCCTTCTACCAGGCCGTGGACATGGAAGCGATCAAGCGCGTCGTGATGCGCGGCGCCTCGGCCAATACGGCGCTGATGATTGCCCCGGGCATCAACGGCTTCGACAAGGCGCTGAACGACCGCTACCCGTACGATCCGGAAGCGGCCAAGAAGCTGCTGGCGGAAGCCGGCTATCCGAACGGCTTCCCGGTCACGCTGGACTGCCCGAACGACCGTTATGTGAACGACGAGGCGATCTGCCTGGCCGTCGTGCCGATGCTGAAGCGCATCGGGATCGACATCAAGCTGAACGCCCAGACCAAGTCGCTGCATTTCGACAAGATCGGCGCCAAGCAGAACTGGAACACCAGCTTCTACATGCTGGGCTGGACGCCGGGCAGCTACGACGCGCTGAACCTGCTTGAGAACATCATCACGCTGGACGGCAAGGGCCAGGGCACCTGGAACTCGGGCCGCTATACCAACCCGCGTGTTGAGGAGCTGACCGACCTGATCCGGGTCGAGACCAACCAGGAAAAGCGCAACGCGATGATCAGCGAGGCCATGAAGATCCATAAGGAAGACTTCGGCCACCTGCCGCTGCATCAGCAGGCGCTTGCCTGGGGCGTCGCCAACACCGTCGCCGAGGTGAAGCAGCGTCCGCAGAACGATGTGGACATCCGCTACGTCACCATGAAGTAAGGCGCCAGCCGGGAGTAGTACGGCCCGGACCTCCCACGGTCCGGGCCGTCGCTCTTTCGGCGGCCGACCCAGCTCCGTTTTTCAGGCACGGCGAAATGTTCGCTTTCATCATCCGACGTCTGCTCCAGTCACTTTTCGTGATGCTGGCGGTGGCGTTTATCTCCTTCTCGCTGTTCAATTTCGTCGGCGACCCGGTCAACAACATGATGGGTCAGGAGGCGACCGCCGAGCAGCGCGAGGAATTGCGCAGGGAACTCGGGCTCGACCAGCCATTCCCGATCCAGTTCGCCCGTTTCGTCGGCAATGCCGTGCAGGGCGATTTCGGCGTCTCCTACCGGCTGAGCCGCCCGGTCTCCGATGTGATCGCGACGCGCCTGCCGGCGACGCTGGAGCTGGTGTTCGTCGCCGCCGTGCTGGCCCTGGCCATCGGCGTGCCGCTGGGCGTCTATACCGGCCTGCACCGCCACGGAACGATCAGCAAGATATTGCTGACAGCTTCGCTCATAGGCATTTCCCTGCCGACCTTCCTGATCGGCATCATCCTCATCCTGATCTTCGCGGTCTGGCTTGGCTGGCTGCCCTCCTTCGGGCGCGGGCCGACGGTCGATCTGGGCTGGTGGACGACCAATTTCCTCACCGTTGGCGGCTGGCAGGCGCTGATCATGCCGTCGATCACGCTGTGCCTGTTCCAGTTGACCCTGATCATGCGCCTGGTGCGCGCCGAGATGATGGAGGTGCTGCGCACCGACTACATCAAGTTCGCGCGCGCCCGCGGCCTTTCCAACCGGGCGGTGAATTTCGGCCATGCGCTGAAGAACACGATGGTGCCGGTCATCACCATCACCGGCCTGCAGATCGGCTCGCTGATCGCCTTCGCCATCATCACCGAGACGGTGTTCCAGTGGCCGGGCATGGGCCTGCTGTTCCTGCAGGCGATCCAGTTCGTCGATATTCCCGTCATGGCGGCCTATCTCTGCCTGGTCGCCTTCATCTTCGTGGTCATCAACCTGATGGTCGATATGCTCTATTACGTCGTCGATCCGCGCCTGCGCGTCGAGCGCGGCGGGCATTGAGGGAGGGCAAACCATGGCCGATACCAACATGACCGACGATCTCGGCGCCGCCCGCAGCCTGTGGTTCCGCATCAGCGACGGTGCGCGCCGTTTCTTCGATGGCGACGTGTTCTACAGCTTCAAGCGCTCACCCGTCGTGATCGTCGCCTTCGTGGTGACGATGCTGTTCTTCCTGCTGGCCTTCCTGGCCCCCTGGATTGCGCCGCACAACACCTATGACGTGGTCACGCTGAACCTGATGGATGCCTTCCGGCCGCCAGTGTGGGAGGCGGGGGGCGATCCCAGCTACCTGCTGGGCACCGACGATCAGGGTCGCGATGTGTTCTCCACCATCATGTTCGGCGCGCGTGTGTCGCTGACGGTGGGCTTCCTGTCGGTCATCCTGGCGATGGTGATGGGCATCGTGCTGGGGCTCGTGGCCGGTTATTTCGGCGGCGTCACCGATGCCGTCATCATGCGCATCGCCGATGTGCAGCTCAGCTTCCCGGCCATCCTGATCGTGCTGCTGATCGACGGCTTCACCCGCTCGCTGCTGCCGCGCGGCATGCATGAGGAGATCGCCCTCGTCATCCTCGTGCTGGCCATTGCCTTTGCCAACTGGGTGCAGTTCGCGCGTACCGTGCGCGGATCGTGCCTGGTCGAGAAGAACAAGGAATATGTGCAGGCGGCCCGTGTGATCGGTTTGCATCCGGCCCTTATCCTGATCCGGCATGTGCTGCCGAACGTGATGAGCCCTGTGCTGGTCATCGCCACCATCAGCCTGGCCATCGCCATCCTGACCGAGGCGACGCTGTCCTTCCTGGGCGTCGGCGTGCCGCCGACCCAGCCCTCGCTGGGCACGCTGATCCGCATCGGCAACGACTTCCTGTTCTCCGGCGAATGGTGGATGACCATCTTCCCCGGCGCGGCACTGGTGATCCTGGTGCTGGCCGTGAACCTGCTGGGCGACTGGCTGCGCGACGCCCTTAACCCGAAGCTGCGATAGGACATGCCGGAAATGCCCCAGAGCACCGACAAGCCGCTGCTCCAGGTCCGCGATCTGAAAATCGAGTTCCCGACCCGGCGCGGCATCCTCACCGCCGTCGATGGCATCAGCTTCGACATCATGCCCGGCGAGGTGCTGGGCGTGGTCGGCGAATCCGGTGCCGGCAAGTCACTGACCGGCGCCGCCGTCATCGGCCTGCTGGAGCCGCCGGGCCGCATCGCGGCCGGCAGCATCACGCTGGACGGAAGGCGTATCGACAATCTGCCCTATGAGGAGATGCGCAAGATCCGCGGCCGCAAGATCGGCGCCATCTTCCAGGACCCGCTGACCAGCCTGAACCCGCTCTATTCCGTGGGGCGGCAGCTGACCGAGACGATCCAGACCCATACCGACATGACGGACAAGCAGGCGCGCGACCGTGCCATCGAGCTGCTGTCCGATGTCGGCATCCCGGCGCCGGAACGCCGCATCGACCATTACCCGCACCAGTTCTCTGGCGGCATGCGGCAGCGTGTGGTGATTGCGCTGGCGCTGGCGGTGAACCCGACGCTGGTGATCGCCGACGAGCCGACCACGGCGCTGGACGTGTCGATCCAGGCGCAGATCATCGCGCTGCTGAAGCGGCTGTGCCGGGAGCATGGCACGGCGGTCATGCTGGTCACCCACGATATGGGCGTGATCGCGGAGACGGCGGACCGGGTGGCGGTCATGTATGCCGGCCGCATTGCCGAGATCGGCCCGGTGAAGGACGTCATCAAGCGCGCCAAGCACCCCTATACGCATGGGTTGATGGGCTCGATCCCGATGATCGGCCACGATATCGAGCAGCTAACCCAGATCGATGGCGCCATGCCGCGCCTGACCGACATCCCGCAGGGCTGCGCCTTCAACCCGCGCTGCCCCAAGGTGTTCGACAAATGCCGCGTCGAGCGGCCGGAGCTGATTGCCGTGGAGAAGACGGACGTGGCCTGCTGGCTGTACGAGAAGGAGGCGGTCCATGGCTGAGAACGCCGCCCTGAAAACCCAGGCTGCCGATGCCGGCCCGGTGCTGGCTGCCCGTGACCTGGCGCGCTATTTCGACGTGTCGCCGCCGCTGCTGAACCGCGTCATCGAGGGCGTGCCGCGCCAGACGCTGAAGGCGGTGGACGGGGTGAATTTCGAGATCGCGCGCGGTGAGACCTTCTCGCTGGTCGGCGAATCGGGGTGCGGCAAATCCACCGTGGCGCGCCTCGTGGTCGGCCTCTATACCCCGACACGTGGCGACCTGATCTTCGAGGGGCAGAACATCGCCGGCCTGACGCGCAAGCAGATGGCCCCGATGCGCCGCAAGATGCAGATGATCTTCCAGGACCCCTATGCCTCGCTCAATCCGCGCTGGCGGGTGGTGGACATCATCGCCGAGCCGCTGCGTTTCTTCGGGCTGACCTCCGGCGAGGCGGAAACCCAGAAGCGGGTGGGGGAGCTGCTGAATTTCGTTGGCCTGTCGGCCAAGGACGGCGTGAAGTACCCGCACGAATTCTCCGGCGGCCAGCGCCAGCGCATCTCGATTGCCCGCGCGCTCGCCAGCAATCCGGAATTCCTGGTGTGTGACGAGCCGACTTCGGCGCTGGACGTCTCGGTGCAGGCGCAGATCCTGAACCTGATGAAGGAGTTGCAGCGCGAGCTGAACCTCACCTACCTGTTCATCAGCCACAACCTTGCCGTCGTCTATCACATGTCGAACCATGTCGGCGTGATGTATCTGGGCAAGCTGGTGGAGGTGGCGCCGGCGCGCGTGCTGTTCGCCAAGCCGCGCCATCCCTATACCAAGCTGCTGCTGGACACGATCCCCGACCTCGACATGAAGGGGGCGGAGCGTGCGCCGGTTGCGGGCGAGGTGCCGAACCCGATCAACCCGCCCAGCGGCTGCGCCTTCCATCCACGCTGCCCCTTCGCCAATGACCGCTGCAAGCGCGAGGCGCCGCAGGCCATCGCCCTGCCGGACGGCGCAAAGATCGCCTGCCACGGCGTCGAGGAAGGCCGTATCCCAGCGGCTGCCTGAACAAGGCCGCCGGGGATATGAACATGCCGCAGCCCAGCCTTGCGGCTGTTGGGGCGGCATTGCCGGACGCTATGGCCTAGTCTGGAATGGCCGATTTAAGAGAAGAAGGAACAGGGACATGAGCATGCTTTTCCTGGGCGCGCAGATCATCGACGGCGCCGGCAAGGCGCTGAAGGATCACGGGTTGCTGGTCGAGGGCGGCAAGATCGCCCGGATCGCCCCGGCGGGTGAATTCGCCGGCTATGCCGGCCAGACCGTGGACGCCAAGGGCATGACCCTTCTGCCTGGCCTGATCGACTGCCATGTCCATCTCTGCATGGGGGCGGAGGGCAATCCCAGCATCTTCGTGCAGACCGCGCGGCCCGACCAGATTGCCATCCGCGCGCTGGAACATGCGCAGATCACGCTGCGTGGCGGCGTGACCGCCGTGCGCGACTGCGGCGGCAAGGATTATCTGGAATTCGGCGTGCGCGACGCCTGCAATGCCGGCAAGCAGCTGGGCCCGACCATCCGTGCCGCCGGCCGCATGATCTGCATGACCGGCGGTCACGGCAACCGCTATGGCCGCATCGCCGACGGCGTTGACGATGTGGTGAAGGCGGTGCGCGAGCAGGTGCATGCCGGCTCCGACCTCATCAAGATCATGGCCACCGGCGGCGTGATGACTCCGGGCGTGAACCCGGAGGACGCGCATTACTCGCCGGAGGAGCTGGCCGCCGGCATCGCCGAGGGGCACCGCTTCCACAAAACCTGCGCCAGCCACGCCCAGGGCGAGGAGGGCATCCTGAACGCGGTGCGCGGCGGGATCGATTCCATCGAGCACGGTATCTTCCTGACGCAGCAATGCATCGACGAGATGCTGCCGCGCGGCACCTACATTGTGCCCACCCTGGCAGCGGTGAACAATATCGTCGCCAACAAGGATAATGGCGTGCCGCCCTATGCCTATGAGAAGGCGGCGCGCGTGGCGGAGCGGCACAAGCAGTCGATCCTGATGTTCTACAAGGCGGGTGGCAACCTCGCCATGGGTACCGATGCCGGCACGCCCTACAACAAGCATGGCGAGAACGCGAAGGAGCTGGAATACATGACGGAGATCGGCATCTCCGCGATGGATTCCATCACCATCTCCACGAAGAACGCCGCCGACCTGATGCGGCTGTCCGATCGGGGCACCCTCGCCGAGGGGCTGGCCGCCGACCTGCTGCTGGTGAAGGGCGATCCGCTCAGTGATATCAAGGCCGCTTCGCGCGCCGAGAATCATGTCATGGTGCTGAAGAACGGTATCGCCGCGCTCGACCGCCGGCCGGGTGGCGTCTCCGCCTTCCCGATGGCGGCAGAGTAATCTGAGAGAGACAGGGGAGGGCCAGATCATGCCGATCATCAACCGCATCGCCGACTTCCAGGACGAGATGACCGCCTGGCGGCATCACATCCACACCCATCCGGAAACCGCCTTCGAGGAGCACAAGACCAGCGCCTTCGTCGCGGAGAAGCTGGAATCCTTCGGCATCGAGGTGCACCGCGGCCTCGCCGGCACCGGCATTGTCGGCAAGCTGACGGGCGGCAACGGCTCCGGCCGGGCCATCGGCCTGCGCGCCGACATGGATGCGCTGGACGTACACGAGAAGAACGATTTCGACCACAAGTCGCAGCATGAGGGCAAGATGCATGCGTGTGGCCATGACGGCCACACCACCATGCTGCTGGGGGCGGCCAAGTACCTGTCCGAGACGAAGAATTTCGACGGCACGGTCTATTTCATCTTCCAGCCGGCGGAAGAGAATGAGGGCGGCGGCCGGGTCATGGTGGAGGACGGGCTGTTCGAGAAATTCCCGGTCGAGCAGGTCTATGGCATGCACAACTGGCCCGGCCTCGATGTCGGCAAGATGGCCGTGCGGACCGGGCCGATGATGGCCTCGTTCGATATTTTCGAGATCACCGTGAAGGGCAAGGGCGCGCATGGCGCCATGCCGCATATGGGCGTGGATTCGGTGGTGACCGCCTCGCAGATCGTGAACGCGCTGCAGACCATCGCCAGCCGCAACACCCATCCGCTGGATGCGGTGGTGGTCAGCGTCACGCAGATCCATGGAGGCGACGCCTACAATGT
Organism: Oceanibaculum indicum P24; assembly: GCF_000299935.1. Lineage (NCBI taxonomy): Bacteria > Pseudomonadati > Pseudomonadota > Alphaproteobacteria > Rhodospirillales > Oceanibaculaceae > Oceanibaculum > Oceanibaculum indicum. The sequence continues at coordinate 80,571 of NZ_AMRL01000013.1, forward strand.
GCTGCCGGACGAGGTGGTGCTGCGCGGCACCACGCGCAGCTTCCGCCCGGAAGTGCAGGACAGCATCGAGCCGGCGATGCGCCGCATCGTGGACGGCATCTGCCAGACCATGGGGGCGACCGCCACGGTGAAGTACGAGCGCCGCTACCCGCCGACGATCAATACCGCGGCGGAAACCGAGATCGCGGCCAGGGTCGCGGCCCAGGTGGTCGGCGACGGCAATGTGCATGATGATCTGATGCCCTCCATGGGGTCGGAGGATTTCGCCTTCATGCTGCAGCAGAAGCCGGGCAGCTATGTCTGGATCGGCAATGGCTCGACCGAGGGCGGCTGCATGCTGCACAACCCGCATTACGACTTCAACGACGGCGTGCTGCCGATCGGCGCCAGCTACTGGGCGAAGCTGGTCGAAACCACGCTGGGCAAGGCGGCGTAGGACAACAGGGCTGGATCACGCAGCGTCGAGCGGGATGATGCGGGCGATATCCGGCCCCTTTTCCCGCTCGACCTGCTCCAGATCGTAGCGTGCCTGCAAATTCATCCAGAAGGCCGGGCTGGTGCCGAAATAGCGGCCCAGCCTTGCCGCCGTGTCGGCGGTGATGCCACGCCGCTCATGCAGGATTTCCGACAGGCGGGTCTGCGGCACGCCGATGGCCTTGGCCAGCCGGTAGGCGGTCAGGCCCATCGGGGTCAGAAATTCCTCGCGCAGCACTTCCCCGGGATGAATATTGGGAAGCATGCCTGCCTGTTTATCAGCCGTGATAATCGACAATCTCAACCTCCCGCGCGCCATCGCCATCCCAGACGAAACAGATCCGCCACTGATCGTTGATGCGAATGCTGTACTGCCCGGCACGGTCACCTTTCAGAGCTTCCAGCCGGTTGCCGGGAGGAACACGCAATTCCTCAAGCGCCGTCGCGGCATCCAGCATACGCAGCTTGCGCCGGGCAATCCGCTGAATGTCCGTCGGCAGCCGTCTGGCGAAGTGTCCCAGCCAGATCGACTCCGCATCGCGATTGGCAAAACTCTTCAGCATAATAACGCCAGACGTTACTGACGAAAAGCGTTATTGCACGCCCGTCCGCACCACGCGGCCCTCGATGGGGTAGCTGGGGTCGCTGTAGCCGGGCGTGGAGGGGTGGCCGATGGGCACCAGGCTGTCCACCAGCGCCTCGTCCTCGGCGTCGAAGCGGTAGGACAGCGCCTCCACATAGCCCAGCCAGTGGTCCATGGTGCGCGGCCCGGCGATGGTGGCGGTGACGAACTTATTGTTCAGCACCCAGTTGACGGCAAAGCCGATGGCGGTGGTGCCTTTCTTCTCGGCATGGGCCTTCAGGGTCTGCGCGATGACCATGGATTCGCGCCGCCATTCGGTCTGCATCATGCGCTTGTCCTGGCGCGCCGCGCGGCTGTCGTTCGGCGGCGGGGAATCCGGCAGGTACTTGCCGGTCAGGATGCCGCGCGCCAGCGGGCTGTAGGGCACCACGCCCAGCCCGTAATGATTGCAGGCCGGCAGGTGCTCGACCTCCGGCATGCGGTTCATGGCGTTGTAGTAGGGCTGGCTGACCACCGGGCGGTCGATGCCGGCCTCGCCGGTCAGGCGGCAGATCTCTGCGACCCGCCAGGAGCGGAAATTCGACAGGCCGAAATGGCGGACTTTGCCGGCGCGCACCAGCATCTCGATAGCGCGCACGGTTTCGTCCAGCGGCGTGCTGAGGTCTTCCTTGTGCAGGTAAAGGATGTCGATATGGTCGGTGCCCAGGCGCTTCAGGCTGGCTTCCGCTGCCTGCAGCACCCAGCGCCGCGACAGGCCGCGCTCGTTCGGCCCCGGGCCCATCGGGTTGGCCAGCTTGGTCGCCAGCACCCACCAGTCGCGGTCGGCCTTGATGGTGCGGCCGACGACACGCTCCGACTCGCCCTCATTATAGGCGTCGGCGGTATCGATGAAATTGAAGCCGCGGTCACGGGCATCGGCGATGATGGCGGCGGAATCCGCCTCGTTCGTCGGGCCGCCGAACATCATGGTGCCGAGGCACAGCGGCGAGACCTTCAGGCCGCTGCGGCCCAGATTGCGGTATTCCATTTTTCTCTCCCTATCGGCAGTCCGCCGTGTAGCGCCAGCCTTCTTCCTGCTGGCGCGCGTTGATATCGATGGCATGGCTGGTCGTGGTGTAGCAGCTGAACAGCGGCAGCCCCAGGAAGTTCACCAGCACCAGCGAGATGCGGTTACCGCCATAGGTCGTCCCCACCAGGCAGGATTCGACCTGCCGGTTACGCTCCAGCCGAAAGGTGAAGCGCTCGCGCGATTGCAGCACGACGCGGCCGTAGAGCGTCACCGGCGAGCGGTTGCGCAGCAGGAAGCATATTTTTCCCGTGGCGCCGATGCCGGGCGACGCAGGGGTCTGCGCCTGCACGGGCCTATCGAAGGCAGCGAGGGCGAGCACGACAAGGGCAAGGAAGACAGCAACGGATTTCATGGCTGCCATTGAAGCGCAGAGCGGCGATGCGAACAAGCGGGCGCTGGGCGCGTTATAGAAGAAGAGCGCCCGTTGGTTGCCATCGACTGAATTAATTGGATTTTAAGAATGGCGGGCGCATATCTTCACCACGCACTCTTCAGGACAGGCCCGCCCCCATGCTTTCGGAAATGATCGCGAAATACGGTTATCTCGCGGTTTTCGTCGGGACATTCTTCGAGGGCGAGACCATCCTGGTGCTGGGCGGCTTCGCGGCGCATCGCGGCTATCTGGAACTGCCCTATGTGATGCTGGCGGCCTTCGTCGGCACCTTCCTTGGCGACCAGCTCTACTACTTCATCGGCCGGCGCTGGGGTGTTCGCCTGCTCGACAAGCGCCCGCGCTGGCGCGAGCGCTCGGCCAAGGCGATGGCGCTGCTGCACAAGTACGACGTTATCTTCATCCTCAGCTTCCGCTTCATCTATGGCGTGCGCTCGGTCAGCCCCTTCGTCATCGGGATGAGCGGCATCAGCCCGATGCGCTTCATGCCGCTGAACCTGATCGCGGCCTTCATCTGGGCGATTGCCGTCGGCCTGCTGGGCTATCTGTTCGGCGAGGTGTTCCAGATGTACCTGGCCGAGATCAAGCAGTACGAATTCTACATTCTGGGCGGTATCGCCGGCATCGGCCTGCTGCTGTGGGGCCGCAACCTGATGCGCGGCCGGCGCCGCAAGCGCTGGCGGGAGATGCTGGCCGGTGCCCGTGTCCGGAAAGAGGCCCGCATGGCCGAACGCTCAGCGGCGAACGACGCCTCGGCTGGTACCCCGTCCGGCACCCCGGCCAGCTCTGGGGTCGAAGGCGTCCTGCAGCCCGTCGCCCAGGAAGTTGAAGGCGATGACGGTCAGAAAGATCAGCAAGCCGGGGTAGAGGGCGAGCGCCGGGCGCTGCCATAGCGTTTCCTGCGCGCCGGTCAGCATGGCGCCCCAGCTCGCCACCGGCGGCTGGATGCCGAGGCCTAGGAAGCTCAACACCGATTCCAGCAGGATTACATTGCCGACCGACAGGGTGGTGGCCACCAGGATCGGCGACAGCGCATTCGGCAGGATATGGCGGAACATGATGCGCGCCGCCGTGGCGCCCTGCGCGCGCGCCGCCTCCACGAAGGCACGTTCCTTCAGCGACAGGGTGGCGCCGCGCACCAGCCGCGCCGTCGTCGTCCAGCCGACCAGCGCGATGATGGCAACGATGCGGTAGAGGCTGAGATGCTCCGACTGCGCCACGCTGTCCGGCAGGCCCAGCTTGGCCGGGTCGATGGCCGCCAGCACGATCAGCAGCGGCAGCATGGGCAGCGAGATCACCCCGTCCGCCAGCCGCATCAGCACGGCGTCCAGCCGCCCGCCCAGATAGCCGGCGGCAACGCCCAGCACCGCGCCGATGCTGGCCGCCATCAGCGCCGCGACGATGCCGACGAACAGTGATACCCGCGCGCCATAGAGCAACCGCAGCAGCAGATCGCGGCCCAGCTCGTCCGTGCCCAGCCAGTGCTCGGGGGAGGGTGGAGCCAGCCGGCCAAAAAGGTTCACCGCCGCCGCGTCCAGACCCAGTACCCGCTCGATCAGCGGGGCGGCCAGAGCGAGGGTGGCCAACAGGATCAGCAGCGCAAGGCTGGCCAGCGCCAGCCGGTGCCGGCGGAAGCGCCGCCAGACCAGCACTGCCGGGCGTTCCATGGCCGGGGCGAGTGAGGTATCGGCGCTCATGCGTAAGAAATCCGGGGGTCCAGCTTGGCATAGCCGATATCGGCGGCGAGGTTCGCCAGCAGCGTCACCAGCGTCGCGAACAGCAGCCCGACCAGCGCCAGGTTATAGTCGTTGTTCATGATGGCGTCGTAGATCAGCTTGCCCATGCCGGGCTGGGCGAACATGGTCTCGGTGATCAGCGCGCCGGAGAACAGGGTGCCGAAATCCAGCGCCAGAATGGTAACCACCGGGATCAGCGCGTTGCGCACGCCGTGCCGCCACAGCACGCGCGCCTCGCCGGCGCCCTTGGCGCGGGCGGTGCGGATATAATCCTCGCGCATCGCCTCGATCAGGGACGCCCGCAGATAGCGCGTGAGGCCGGCAAGGCTGGCCAGCGTCAGGGTGATGACCGGCAGCACCAGATAGGGCAGCCGGTCGGCAAGGCCGGGATTCTCCATGCCCGCCGGGGCAGCACCGCCCGCCGGCAGCCAGCCCAGCGTGACGGCGAACAGCATGATCAGCAGCAGCGCCAGCCAGAAGGGCGGGACGGAGATGCCGGCGAAGCAGAACAGGTTCACGATGCGGTCGGCTAGCGAGCCCGGCCGGCTGGCCGCCAGCACACCCAGCGGTAGGGCGATGGCGATGGCCAGCACGAAGCTGGCCCCCATCAGCAGCAGCGTGTTGCCGAGGCGCGGCACCAGCACTTCCAGCACCGGCCGGGAGAATTGCCGGGAGTAGCCGAAATCGCCGCTCAGCGCCGCCGAGGCCCAGTTGGCATAGCGCTCCAGGATCGGCCGGTCCAGCCCGTACAGCGCCTTCAGCCGGGCGATGTCGGCGCTGGTAAGGGTCGGGTCGGCCTGGATCATCAGGTCGATGGGGTCACCCGGCATCAGCCCCAGCAATCCATAGATGATGAAGGACATGACGAGCAGGACGCCCACCCCCTGCAACAGCCGCCGGACGATATAGGCCTGCATCAGCGGACCGGTAGATTAGGGCGGGTCACTCCGCAGCGCGCCATTGTTCGACCCACAGCGTCGTCGGGTACTGGTGGCCGGTCGGGGTGATGCCCTCCAGCCAGCGCGGCATCACATAGGCGTCGGAGCGGAAATAGAGCGGGATGACTGGCAGCTCGGTGGCATAGATTTCCTGCAGCCGTGACCACATGGGCCGGCGTTTCTCGCGGTCCAGCTCGACCTCCAGCCGGTCGATCAGCCTGTCCATCTCGTCATTGCGGAAGCCGGGATTGTTCTGGCCGCTCCAGCCATTTTCGGCACTCGGAATCTGCGAGGAATGCAGCGTGGTGCGCGGCACCGATTCCGGCGCGCTGATCCAGGCATACATGGCAAGGCCGGTGAATTTCCGCTTCGTCACCGTCTCGCCGAAGAACACGCGGGCCGGCTCGTTGCGGATGCGGATATCCACGCCTGCCTGCCGCCATTGCGCCTGCAGCGCCTGCTGCACCAGCTCCCGCGTCCGGTTGCCCGCCGTGGTCATGAACTCCAGCGTCAGCTTCTCGCCCTTGGCGTTCTGGCGGATGCCGCCGGCGCCGCGCGTCCAGCCGGCCTCGTCCAGCAGCTCCGCTGCCCGCTTCGGGTCATAGGCATAGGTTGGCGTGGCCGTATCATGCACCCAGTCCAGCGGGTTAACATTGGAATGGGCGACCGGCTGCTTGCCGCCGAACAGCTGGCGGTCGATGGCCTGCCGGTCGATGGCGTGGATCAGCGCGCGGCGTACCCGGATGTCGGCCAGCACCGGATTGTCCAGCATCAGATCGATATGCTCGTAGATCAGGCCGGGCTTGTAGGCGATTTTGAACCGCTCGCCATGGCGTTTCTCGAAGGCCAGCGCCTGGTCCAGCGGCAGGCCCAGCTCGCCGGAAATGTAGTCGATATCGCCGGCCAGCAGATTGGCCTCCAGCGCCGCCGTATTCTCGATGACGCGGACGACGATGCGGCTGAAATGCGGCGTCTTGCCCCACCAGTTCGGATTGCGTTCCAGCGTGATGTGGCTGCCGGGGGCAACCTGGGTGACGCGGTAGGGGCCGTTATACAGGCCGGGATTGGTGGAGTCGGTATCGTAAAGCGTGCGGCGGCGATATTCCGCCGGCTCCGCCATCGGCGCTTCCTCCATATGAGCCGGCAGCAAATCCAGCCCGTTGATGGCGTTGTAGTTGAAGGACAGCCGGTCGATGGTGAGGGTGAAGGTTTTGTCGTCTTTCGCCTCGATATCGAGGATACGGCGGAAGGTTTCCTGGTTGGCGACGCCGCTCTGCGGTGTCTTTCCCACCGTCCATGTGAAGATCACATCCTTCGTCGTTACCGGCGTGCCGTCGCCCCATTTGGCGTCCGGGTGCAGCGTGTAGGTCAGGCGGATGCCCTGGGTTCCGCCGGCATCGTTCGGCTTGTCGAGCTCGAAGGGGACGGCGCCGCCATTCTCGATGGTCGGCAGGTCGGTGCAGAGCATGCACATCAGCTGCCAGTCCGGGCCATAGGTGGTGATCGGCCGCCGCGCCATGCCCAGCACGTAGGACTTCGCCATCATGGCGTCGATCAGCGGGTTCAGCGTGGAGGGAAACTGCGTGATGCCGATGACCAGCTCGTCCTTCGGCTTCGCCTGCGCCGCCGGTCCGCTGACCGTCAGGCAGAGCGCGAACAGCGCCAGAAAACCGAGACTTATCAGCCGCTTCATCGCCGTTCCTTCGCTGCCATCCTTATCCATATACATGCCAAGGAGTATAGCAGCCGTGATCCGGCGCGACAGGGGCGCGTACTAACTTCGGCGGGTATTTTTGCGACTTGGCTTGGTTATCGCCAACCGTCATTCCCAATCACAAACTGTCATTCCCGGGCTTGTCCCCGGAATCCAGGGTTGAGTTTACTCGGGCGAACATCCAGTGAGCGGAGGTCTGGACCCCCGCAACAAGTGCGGGGGTGACGGTCTGTGGGGCTGAGGTGAACTCACCCCTTGGCGCGGGTCTCCGCCCAGCCGTCCGGGTCCTTCAGGAAGCTGCGCACCTGGTCGAGCTGGTCCTTGGTGTAGCCGCGCCGCTCGGCGGCCAGCAGCACATCGGCCCAGGTCGCCAGCTCGTGCAGGGCCACGCCCTGCTCGGTCAGCTTGGCGACCCCTTCCGGAAACACGCCGTAATGGAACACGACGAAGCAATGCGCGACTTCCGCCCCGGCGGTGCGCAGCGCTTCGACGAAGTTCAGCTTGCTGCCGCCATCGGTCGCCAGATCCTCGACCAGCAGCACGCGCTGGCCTTCCCTGATCTCACCCTCGATCTGAGCATTGCGCCCGAAGCCTTTGGTTTTCTTGCGCACATAGAGCATCGGCAGGCCCATCCGCTCGGCGATCCAGGCGGCGAAGGGGATACCCGCCGTCTCGCCGCCGGCCACCGCGTCGAAGCCCTCGAAGCCGGCGATGCGGCCCATCTTCTCCACGCCCATATCCATCAGCTTGGCGCGGGCGCGCGGGAAGCTGATGATCTTGCGGCAATCGACATAGACCGGGCTGAGCCGGCCGGAGGTGAAGGTGAAAGGCTCCTCCGGGCGGATGTGGATCGCCTTGATGTCCAGCAGGATGTCGGCGGTGATCTCGGCCCAGCTCTTGATGTCGGTCATTGTGTCCTCGCGCGGTTTTGCGCCAAGACAGCCCAGGATGCGCCCGCCGTCAAGCACGGCCTGCTGGCGCAGCCTGCGTCTGGTTCCCCTGTGACGGTTAGAGTATTTTCCCGGCATGATCTCCGATCCCGATATTCTGGCCGCCTACCATGCCGAAGGGCGCGGCATCCTCTACCGCTATCGCCGGCATCGCGGTGCGTGGCAACCGCATCTGGAGGCGGCGAAACAGGTCATTCTGGAGGCGGTGGCGGCGTGCCCGGGCCGGGAGAGTGTCGCTGTGCTCGGCTCCGGCGCGCTGCTCGATGTGCCGCTGGCTGATCTTCTGGCGGGCTTCCGCCGGGTGGTGCTGGTCGATGTCGCGCATCCCTGGCGAGTCCGGCTGCGCGCCGCGCTGACCCCGCGTCTTACGCTGCTGGATGCCGACCTGACCGGCCTCGGCGGGCGGCCATCCCCCGGCATGGAGCCGCCATCGCCGCCCGACCTGCCGGCGGTGCAAACGGCCGATCTGGTGATCTCGCTGAATCTGATGTCGCAACTGGCCTATGTGCCTGTCAGCCAGTTGGAGCGGATGGGCCAGACGGAGGAGCAGACCGACGCCTTCGCCGCAGGGCTGGTGCGCGCGCATCTCGACTGGCTGCGCCGCCTGCCGGGGCGGGTGTGCCTCGTCACCGACGTGAAGCGCATCGTGCTGGACCCGAAGGGCGGGGTGATCGGCGAGATCGATCCGCTCTACGGGCTTTCCCTGCCGGCGGGCGGCACCGAATGGAGCTGGGACATCGCCCCGATTGGCGAGATGGCGCCGGACTATGCGGTGCGGCACCGGGTGCGCGGCTATAGCGATTTGCCGAAGGGCTGAAAGCGGCTAGCATCGGGGCAAGCATCCGAAAGAAAAGAGGAAACCGCCATGTCCACCGCAACCGATCCGGTCGTCCTGCTGGAGCGCGACGGCGCCGTCGCCACCATCACGCTGAACCGGCCGGACAAGCTGAACGCGCTGAACCGGACGATGTGGATCGGCGTGCGCGATGCCTTCCATGAGGTGTCGGCGGACCCGTCCGTGCGCTGCGTCGTGCTGACCGGGGCGGGGGAGCGCGCCTTCTGCCCCGGCGCCGATATATCCGAGTTCGAGACGGCGCGCGCCAGCGCCGCGCAGGCCGCCGAGTACGGCAAGCTGATGGACGGGGCGATGGAGGCGATCGCGGACTGCCCGCATCCGGTGGTGGTGAAGGTGAAGGGCATCTGCGTCGGCGGCGGGCTGGAGATCGCGTGCCTTGCCGACATGCGCATCTGCCAGGAAAGCAGCCGCTTCGGCGTGCCGGTGAACAAGCTGGGCCTGACCATGGGCTATAGCGAGATCGCCGCGCTGATCGGCCTGGTCGGCAAGACCAACGCACTGGAAATCCTCTATGAGGCGCGGGTGTTCGGCGCGGCGGAGGCGAAGGAGAAGGGGCTGGTGAACCGGGTCGTGCCGGATGCACAGATCGATGCGGCTGTGGCCGAGAGCGTTTCCCGCATTGTCGCCGGTGCGCCGCTGGTCAACCGCTGGCACAAGAAGTTCGCCCGCCGGCTGGAGCGGGCCACGCCGCTGACCGAGGCGGAGATCGCGGAAGGCTATGCCGCCTTCGACACGCAGGATTTCCAGACCGGCTACAAGGCCTTCCTGGCCAAGGCCACGCCGGACTTCGAGGGCCGCTAGGAGCCGCCATGGACGCCTTCGAGGGCCACAGCTTCTCCAAGGGCACGGTCATCGTGCATGAAGGCACGCGCGCCGATGCCGCCTATGTGGTGGAGAAGGGCTCGGTCGTGGTGTTCCGCACGGTGAATGGCCGCGAACTGATGATCGCCCGGCTGGAGACGGGGGCGATCTTCGGCGAAATGGCCCTGATCGAGCGGCGCAAGCACAAGGCCAGCGTGCGCGCCGCCGAGGATTGCATCTGCGCCGTGGTCACCGAGAAGGTGTTCTGGAAGCTGCTGGAGGATGCCAACCCCTTCATCCGCGCGCTGGTGCTGACGCTGGTGAAGAGCCTGGGCGCCACCACCAGCCAGGCCATCGGCCTGCAATCCATGCTCGGCATGGGCATCGGCCCGGATACGGACGAGCGCGGGCGGTGATCAGTTTTGAAGTGACGGCCTTTCTCTTTCGTCATGGTCGGGCTTGACCCGACCATCCATTGACCGGGCTAGCTGCACGGACCGCTGGCCCCTCGGGTCAAGCCCGAGGGTGACGAGAAAAAGTGGGATGGTCCGCGGCGGCAGGCATCCAAAACCCCAGACGGCGCCTCACCCCAGGAACAGCAGGTAACCGCCGACCAGCACGCCACCCAGCGCGATCCAGATGATCGCATCCTTCCAGAAATCGGATTTCAGGCGCCGGCGGTAATAGAAGGCCGGGGCCAGAAAGGCCAGCAGCAGGGTCAGATAGACCAGCCGCATCCAGTCATGTTCGCTCATGCCGCCCCGTCGATTGACTTTGCCTGCATCCGGTCCCTAGCTTGCCTGATGAAGCCGCAAAGGCATAGCACTTGAACCGGGAGCCGCACTTGACACCCCTCGACCTCGATTTCGTCCGCCGCCAGTTTCCCAGCTTTTCCGACCCCGAGGCCGGCCCCTGGGCCTTCTTCGAAAATGCCGGCGGCTCCTATGTACCGCAGGCGGTGGTGGACCGGATGAGCCGCTATCTCTCCACCATGCGGGTGCAGCATGGCGCGGAATATGATCTGTCGCGCCGCGCCACCCAGGCGGTGACCGCGGCGGCGGACCTGATGGCGGAATGGGTGAACGCCAGGCCGGACGAGATCGTCATCGGCCCGTCGGCGACGCAGCTGACCTATGTGCTGGCGCAGGCGATGCGCGGCTGGTTCGGCCCTGGCGACGAGATCATCGTCACCAACCAGGACCATGAGTGCAATGTCGGCGCCTGGCGAAGGCTGGCGGCGGCGAGCGGCGCCACGATCCGGGAATGGCGTATTGACCCGGAGACGGGCGAGCTGGAACTGCCGGCCCTGCAGGCGCTGCTGAACGGGAAGACGCGGCTGGTCTGCTTCACCCATTGCTCCAACATCGTCGGCACCATCAACGACATCCCGGCGATTGCCCGGATGGTGCATGAGGCCGGCGCGCTGATCTTCGTCGATGGGGTCGCCTATGCGCCGCACCGGGCGCTGGACATGAAGGCGCTGGATGTCGATTTCTACGTCTTCAGCCTCTACAAGACCTACGGCCCGCATCAGGCGCTGCTCTATGGCCGGCATGAGCTGCTGGCGAAGGCGGAGAACCAGAACCACGATTTCATCGCCGGCAGCGTGCCCTACCATCTGGCTCCGGGCGGCAAGAACCAGCCGGACGTGGCGGCGCTGGCCGGCATCGCCGATTACCTAGACGCCGTTCATGCGCATCATTTCCCAGCATCGGAGAACAGCTTCCAGAAGCGCTCCGCTGCCGTGTTCGATCTGTTCGCCCGGCAGGAGGAGGCGCTGGCCGCGCGACTGCTGGACTATCTGACCGCGCGGAAGGATATCCGGGTGATCGGCCAGCGCACCGCCGATCCGGCAAGGCGCGCGCCGACCATCAGCTTCACGGTGGCGGGCAAGTCCTCGCTTGAAGTCACGCGCGGCCTGCTGCCGCACAAGATCGCCGCACGGAACGGCAATTTCTACGCGCCGCGCTGCGTCGAGGCACTGGGGCTGGACCGCGAGGATGGCGTCGTCCGGGTCAGCATGGTGCATTACAACACGGCAGACGAGGTGGACCGGCTGATCCGCGCGCTGGACGGTGCCTCCTAAGCTTTTGGGCAGAGCTTGGTTTCGGCGCCGAACACCTCGTCGAAGGTATCGCGCAGGGCAACGTCCAGATCTTCCATCGTCACCGGCAGGCCCAGATCGACCAGGCTGGTGACGCCATGTTGGGCGATGCCGCAGGGCACGATGCCCTGGAAGTGCGACAGCTCCGGCTCGACATTGATCGACAGGCCGTGGAAGGTCACCCAGTGCCGCACGCGCACGCCGATGGCGGCGATCTTGTCCTCGCGCATCGGCAGGCCCAGATCGTGCCGCACGACCCAGATGCCGACGCGTCCCTCGCGGCGCTCGCCGGTCACGTTGAAGCGGGCCAGCGCGCGGATCACCCATTCCTCCAGCGCGTGGACATAGCAGCGCACATCCGGGTTGCGCTGTTTCAGGTCCAGCATCGCATAGACGATGCGCTGGCCCGGCCCGTGATAGGTGTACTGGCCGCCGCGCCCGGCCTCATAGACCGGGAAGCGGTCGGGTTCCAGCAGGTCTTCCCGCCGGGCGCTGGTGCCGGCGGTAGAGAGCGGCGGGTGCTCCAGCAGCCACAGCAGCTCCGGCGCGCTGCCCTCGCGGATCGCCTTCACGCGGGCATCCATGTCGGCCAGCGCCTCGGGATAGGCGACCGGCAGGTCGCTGACGCGCCATTCCGGGGTGGCGATCTTGGAAGCAGTGGAGAGCGAGCCGTCGGGCACGGGGCACCTATCGGACGGAAAAACATGGGTTCGGGGCGAACGCGCCTTGCGGTGCCCCTCGGGATTTGGTATGTCCGCGCGCACCGTTTGGCAAGGCTTGCTTTCCCGGCGGCGTTGACATTACCTCAAAGGCGGAAACGCCTTTCTTAGATATGCGGTCGTGGCGGAATTGGTAGACGCGCAGCGTTGAGGTCGCTGTCCGAGAAATCGGGTGGAAGTTCGAGTCTTCTCGACCGCACCATTTTTGGTAAGAAACGGCCCGCCGGACCTTCCGCGGGCCTTTTTCTTGGCTATGATCCAGGCGGACCAGACATCGGGGAACAGAATGGCCGACGATTTCAGCGAAGCCGCGCTCGACTATCACCGCAATCCGGTACCGGGGAAGATCCAGGTCACCTCAACCAAGCCGGTGGCGACGGCGCGCGACCTTGCGCTGGCCTATACGCCCGGCGTGGCGGTGGCCTGCAACGCCATCGTGGACGATCCGGAGGAGGCCTTCAGCCTCACCGCGCGCGGCAACCTCGTCGGCGTCGTTACCAACGGCACGGCGGTGCTGGGGCTGGGTGCCATCGGGCCGCTGGCCTCCAAGCCGGTGATGGAAGGCAAGGGCGTGCTGTTCAAGAAGTTCGCCGGCATCGATGTGTTCGATATCGAGATCGACGAGCTGGATGTCGACAAGCTGGTGGACATCATCGCCAGCCTGGAGCCGACCTTCGGCGGCATCAACCTTGAGGACATCAAGGCGCCGGAATGTTTCGAGGTGGAACGCCGGCTGCGCGAGCGCATGAAGATTCCGGTCTTCCATGACGACCAGCACGGCACCGCCATCATCGTCGCCGCTGCCGTGTTCAACGGGCTGCGCGTGGTCGGCAAGAAGTTCGAGGATGTGAAGCTGGTCACCTCCGGCGCCGGTGCCGCAGCGCTGGCCTGCGTCGATCTGCTGGTCCATATGGGCGTGCGCCGCGAGAATGTGACGCTGACCGACATCGTCGGCGTGGTCCATGAAGGCCGCAACGAGCTGATGGACAAGTACAAGGCGCGCTATGCCCAGGCGACCGACGCGCGCACGCTTGCCGAGGTGATCGAGGGCGCCGACGTGTTTCTCGGCCTCTCCGCGCCGCGCGTACTGAAGCCGGACATGGTGGCGAAGATGGCCGACCGGCCGATCATCATGGCGCTGGCCAACCCGACGCCGGAGATCATGCCGGACGAGGTGAAGGCGGTCCGCCCCGATGCCATCATGGCGACCGGGCGCAGCGACTTCCCGAACCAGGTGAACAACGTCCTGTGCTTCCCCTTCATCTTCCGGGGCGCGCTGGATGTCGGCGCCACGGTTATCAACGAGGAGATGAAGATCGCCTGCGTGAAGGCCATCGCCGACCTCGCCATGGCGGAGCCTTCGGACGTGGTGGCCGCCGCCTACAGCGACCAGGAGCTGGTGTTCGGCGCGGACTACATCATTCCCAAGCCGTTCGACCCGCGGCTGATCGTGGAGATCGCGCCGGCTGTCGCCAAGGCGGCGATGGAATCCGGCGTGGCGCGGCGCCCGATCCCGGATTTCGAGGCCTACCGGCAGAAGCTGACGCAGTTCGTCTTCCGCTCTGGCCTTGCCATGAAGCCAGTGTTCGACCGGGCGCGCGAGAATCCGAAACGCATCGTCTTTGCCGAGGGCGAGGATGAGCGCGTGCTGCGCGCCGCCCAGCAGATGATCGAGGACAAGATCGGCTATCCGATCCTGATCGCGCGGCCGGAAGTGCTGGAAACCCGCATCAAGCGCATGGGGCTGAAGCTGGTGCCGGGCGAGAATGTCGAGGTGGTGAACCCGCAGAGCGACCCGCGCTATCCCGATTACTGGAAGCTCTATCACCAGATCATGGAGCGCAAGGGTGTCTCGCCCGACTATGCCCGCACCGTGGTGCGCACGCGCCAGACCGTCATTGCCACGCTGATGCTGAAGCGCGGCGAAGCGGATGCCATGATCTGCGGCACGGTCGGCCGCTATGATGATCATCTGCGCCATATCACCGACCTGATCGGCAAGGCCGATGGCGTGCGCCAGATGTCGGCGCTGAACATGCTGATCCTCTCCAAGGGCGTCTATTTCCTGGCCGATACCTATGTGACGCCGGACCCGACCGCCGAGGAGATCGCCGAACTTGCCGTGCTGGCCGCCGCCGAGGTGCGCCGCTTCGGCATCGAGCCGAAGGTGGCGCTGCTCTCGCATTCCAGCTTTGGCAGCCACCAGACCGATTCGGCGATCAAGATGCGCGAGGCACTGCAGCTGCTGATGCGGATGGCGCCCGGCCTGGAGGTCGAAGGCGAGATGCATGGCGATGCCGCCGTCTCCGAGGCGATCCGCAGCCGCATCTTCCCGAATTCGCGGTTGCAGGGCGCGGCCAATCTTTTCATCCTGCCGACCCTTGATGCGGCCAACATCTCCTTCAACTTGCTGAAGGTACTGGGCGAGGGGCTGTCGGTCGGGCCGATCCTGCTGGGGTCTGCCCTGCCGGCGCATATCCTGACCCCCTCGGTTACGGTGCGTGGCATCGTGAACATGTCGGCCCTTGCCGTGGTCGATGCCCAGGGAGCCGAGGCGCACGGCGTCTATGTCTGACGGCCCTGCGGTGGATGGTGCGGTAGATGCACTGACGGGATTGTACTAGAAGCGACACGAACCCAGAGCCGCCCTCAAGAGGGCTAGACCGATCCGGCGCCGGAGGTGGCGAATGACGGAACCCGACCAGAAGCGCGAAGAGCAGCCGGCCGGAACATCCGCCGCGCCGGATGTCGATACGCTGGCCGAAACCATGACCGCCGCGGTCCCGCCACCCGAGGCGGTCCAGCCGCCGCATGAGCCGGAGGACGGCCCGTCCACCCTGTCCGCCGAGGCGACCGACGCCGCGCTGGAAGCCGAGGAGGCGCTGGAGGCGCTTGCCGAGGCAGAGGCGGCAGAGGAAGAGGCAGGCGGCGAGACGGTGCCGGGCGGGCAGGCCGCCGAAACTGCCGCCACCGTTCAGGACGAGGCCGCACCACCGACGGTTTCCCTGGAAACGCTGAAACGCTTCGTGCTGACGCCGAAGCTGGAGCGCAAGGTCGCCAAGGCGATCGACGAGGAGAAGCTGAAGAAGGCCGGCAAGCTGGCCAGGCGCCTGCACGCCGCCGACCTAGCCGACCTTCTGGAGCGGCTGTCCTACGAGCAGCGCGCGATCCTGCTGGAGGTGCTGCGCGAGGGGTTCGACCCGGAAGTCCTGCCCTATCTGGACGAGAATGTCCGCGACGACGTCATCGAAATTCTGGGGCCGGAGGCGGTGGGGCGCGCTATCGCGGAGCTGGATTCCGACGACGCTATTGCCATCATCGAGGATCTGGAAGACGCGGAGAAGCAGGCGATCCTGGAGGCGGTGGAGCCGACCGGCCGCGCCCTGCTGGAGGAAGGCCTGACCTTCCCGGAATATTCTGCCGGCCGCCTGATGCAGCGTGAGCTGGTGGCCGTGCCGTCGCACTGGACGGTCGGCCAGACCATCGACTTCATGCGGACCAACCCGAACCTGCCGGACGATTTCTACGAAATCTTCGTGGTCGATCCGCGCTTCCGCCCCATCGGCCTCGTCTCGCTGGGCAAGCTTCTGCACAACAAGCGGCCGATAAGGCTGCGCGACATCATGTCGGGCGACTTCGTGCGGCTGCAGGCCGAAACCCCGCAGGAGGAGGTGGCCCATCTGTTCCGCCAGTACGGGCTGGTCTCCGCGCCGGTGGTGAATGACAGCGGGCGGCTGCTGGGCCGGGTCACGGTCGATGACGTGGTCGATATCGTCGATGAGGAGGCGGAGGAGGATATCCTGCGCCTCGGCGGCGTGTCCGAATCCGACCTTCAGAGCAATGTGCTGGAAACCACCAAGCAGCGTTTCCTGTGGCTGCTCATCAATCTCGGTACGGCCATCATGGCCTCGGGCGTCATCGCCATCTTCGAGGCAACCATCGCGCAGGTGGTGGCGCTGGCCGTCCTTATGCCCATCGTCGCCTCGATGGGCGGCAATGCCGGCACGCAGACCGTGACGGTCGTGGTGCGCGCGCTGGCCATGCGCGACCTCAGCACCTCCAACGCCTTGCGGGTGATCTGGAAGGAAGCATTGGTCGGCCTGCTGAACGGGGTGCTGTTCGCCGTGCTGATCGGCGCCATCGCCGCCTTCTGGTTCGAACCGCTGATCGGCGCGGTGATCGCTGCCGCAATGGTCATCAACATGCTGGTTGCCGGCCTGTCCGGCGCGCTCATCCCCATCGGCCTAGAGCGGCTGAAGATCGACCCGGCGGTCGCGTCCTCGGTGTTCCTCACCACCGTCACCGACGTAATCGGCTTCTTCGCCTTTCTGGGGCTGGCAGCGGCCTTTGTGCTCTAACTTTACGCAAGCGTAAATCTATGCAACGCTGAGGCATGTCTGAGAGCTTCAGTATCGCGCAGCTGGCCGAGGAATTTGGCGTCACCCACCGGGCTATCCGCTTCTATGAGCAGGAAGGGCTGCTGGCACCGGCGCGGCGCGGCAACAGGCGGGTCTATTCCGGCGGCGACAGGGTCCGGCTGAAGCTGATCCTGCGCGGCCGTCGGCTCGGCTTTTCTGTAATGGAAATCAAGGAAATCCTCAGCCTCTACGACCCGGAGGACGGGGAGGGCGCGCAGCTGCGCCATCTGGTCGGCAAGATCCGTGAGCGCCGTGCCCTCCTGCGCCGGCAGCGCGACGATATCGATGCCATCCTGGACGAGCTGGACCGGCTGGAGGCCGCCTGCACCGACCGTCTGCTCGATGCCGCCGATTGATTGACGCGCGCGTAAGGCAGGATTACGCTTCCCCAAAAGACACTCAGGGAGGCGTCCATGCAGGTCGCGATCAGCGATCCAGACTATCAGGCGCGGGTCAGGCAGGCCTTCGACGGCCAGCCCTTCATGCATTTCATCGGCGCGGAGATGACGGAACTGTCGCCCGGTGCCTGCGAGATCAGCCTGCCCTGGCGTGCTGACCTGACGCAGCATGACGGCTTCTTCCATGGCGGCGTTGTGGGCGCCATTGCCGACAATGCCTGCGGCTTCGCCAGCTACACGGCGGCAGCGGCGGACCAGTCGATCCTGACGGTGGAATACAAGCTGAACCTGGTGTCGCCAGGCGTCGGCGAGGTGCTGGCGGCGCGCGGTCGCATCGTGAAGCCGGGGCGTCGTCTCGTCATCGCGCAGGCCGATGTATTCGCGCTGAAGGAAGGCCGGGAGAAGCTGGTCGCCACCTCGCTCAGTACGCTGATGCTGCTGAACCCGTCCGAACGCGGCGAGCGCGCCTGATGGGATGCGCTTGATTTGATGATTAAGGCCGCGTCTCATGGAGGGGCGGGCCGACAAGAGCCAATCCGGGAGGAACCATGAGCATCCCCAATGATCTGCCTGGGCTGAATTTCGACCTGGGCGAGACTGCCGAGATGATGCGCGACCAGGTGCGCGGCTTTGCCGCCGACGAGATTGCGCCGCGCGCCGCCGATATCGACCGCGACAACCAGTTCCCGATGGATCTGTGGCGCAAGATGGGCGACCTCGGCGTGCTGGGCATCACCGTCGGCGAGGAATATGGCGGCGCCGGCATGGGCTATCTGGAGCATTGCGTGGCGATGGAGGAAATCTCCCGCGCCTCGGCCTCGGTCGGCCTGTCCTATGGCGCGCATTCCAACCTCTGCGTGAACCAGATCCGGCTGAACGGCACGGAGGAGCAGAAGCGCAGATATCTGCCGAAGCTGATTTCCGGCGAGCATGTCGGCGCGCTGGCGATGAGCGAGCCGGGCGCCGGTTCCGACGTCGTCTCCATGCGTACCAAGGCGGAGAAGAAGGGCGACCGCTACATCCTGAATGGCGGCAAGATGTGGATCACCAACGGCCCCGACGCCGATACGCTGGTGGTCTATGCCAAGACCGACCCGGACAAGGCGCAGCACGGCATCACCGCCTTCCTGATCGAGAAGGGGATGAAGGGTTTCTCCACTGCGCAGAAGCTGGACAAGCTGGGCATGCGCGGCTCCAACACCTGCGAACTGGTGTTCCAGGATTGCGAGGTGCCGGAGGAGAATGTGCTGGGCCAGCTGAATGGCGGCGTGCGCGTGCTTATGAGCGGGCTGGATTACGAGCGCGCGGTGCTGGCCGCCGGGCCGCTTGGTATCATGCAGGCCTGCATGGATGTGGTCGTGCCCTATGTCCATGAACGCAAGCAGTTCGGCAAATCCATCGGCGAGTTCCAGCTGATGCAAGGCAAGCTGGCTGACATGTACACGACGATGAATGCCAGCAAGGCCTACGTCTATGCCGTGGCGAAGGCCTGTGACCGCGGCGAGGTTACGCGCAAGGATGCGGCGGGCTGCATCCTCTACGCCGCCGAGAAGGCGACCTGGATGGCGCTGGAGGCGATTCAGTGTCTTGGCGGCAACGGCTATATCAACGACTATCCCACCGGCCGGCTGCTGCGCGACGCCAAGCTCTATGAGATCGGGGCGGGCACCTCGGAAATCCGCCGCATGCTGATCGGCCGCGAACTGTTCAACGAAACCCGATAGAGGCCAGCATGACACGCCGCCGCATTTCCTCCGGTTCCAGCTTCGAGAAGCTCTGCTCCTACAGCCGCGCCGTCATCCATGGCGACTGGGTCTATGTCTCGGGCACCACCGGCTTCGACTATGCGAAAATGTCGATCTCCGACGATCTCGTTGAGCAGACCGAGCAGTGCTTCCGCAATATCGACAAGGCGCTGGTCGAGGCCGGCTCCAAGATGGCGGACCTCGTGCGCATCGTCATCTATCTGGGCGATCCGTCCTATTTCGAGACTGTGGCGCCCATCGTCGGCAAATGGTGCGCGGAGTGCCGCCCGGCCAACACCACGGTTGTCGCGCAGTTCATCGATCCCAAAATCAAGATCGAGATCGAGACGACCGCCATCATCCAGCGCCCCGAAGGCGAGTGAACAGGGCGGTCCTACCGGAAACCAGGGGAGAAGATCATGCCGACCGTTCTGATCACCGGCGCCAATCGTGGCATCGGGCTGGAATTCGCCAGGCAGTACGCCGCCGATGGCTGGAAGGTCATCGCCACCGCCCGTGACCCCGGCAAGGCCGGCGAGCTGAAGGCGGTTCCCGGCGTCCAGGTCGAGGCGCTGGAGGTAACCGATGATGCTTCCGTCGCCGCGCTGGCGGCAAAGCTGAAGGGTGTAAAGATTGATGTGCTGCTGAACAATGCCGGCATTTCCGGCCCGCGCGGCTTCGCCATCGGCGAGTGGGACTTCAAGGCGTGGGAGGAGGTGATGGTGGTGAACAGCATCGCCCCGCTGCGTGTTGCTCAGGCCTTTCTGCCGCATGTCGAGGCGTCGGACCGCAAGATCATGGCGTTCATCAGCTCACGCATGGGCTCGATCACGCTGAATGGCGGCGGCAGCGCCTTCTACCGCTCCTCCAAGACGGCGCTGAACATGGCGGTCAGCTGCCTGGCGCTGGAGCTGAAGGACCGGGGCGTCACCTGCGCCGTCTTCCATCCGGGCTGGGTGAAGACCGACATGGGCGGCGCCGGGGCGGACATCACTACGGGCGAGAGCGTCACCGGCCTGCGCAAGGTGATCGGCGGTCTGGACATCGGCAAGACCGGCAAGTTCTTCAACTATGACGGGGCCGAATTCCCCTGGTAGGGGAAAGGCCGGTGGGGAGGGCGGCATGCGGTTGAGCGAAGAGCAGCGGATGATCCGCGACATGGCGCGGGACTTCGCGCGCGAGAAGCTGCTGCCCAACGCCGCCCACTGGGACCGCGAGCATGAATTCCCTGCCGAGGCCGTGGCCGAGATGGGGGCACTTGGCCTGATGGGCATGCTGGTGCCCGAGGAATGGGGCGGGGCGGCGGCCGATAATGTCGCCTATGCGCTGGCGCTGGAAGAGGTGGCGGCCGGCGACGGTTCCTGTTCCACCATCATGAGCGTGCACAACTCGGTCGGCTGCGTGCCGATCCTGCGTTTCGGCACGCAGGAGCAGAAGCAGCGCTTCCTCGGCCCGCTGGCGCGCGGCGAGATGCTGGCCGCCTTCTGCCTGACAGAGCCGCAGGCCGGCAGCGATGCCTCCTCCATCCGCACGCGGGCGCGGCTAGACGGCAATCACTGGGTGCTGAACGGCACCAAGCAATTCATTACCTCGGGCAACCGGGCGGACATCGCCATCGTCTTCGCCGTCACCGATCCGGAGGCCGGCAAGAAGGGCATCTCGGCCTTCATCGTGCCGACGAAGACCGACGGCTACCGGGTCGCCAGCGTGGAGCGGAAGCTGGGCCAGCATGCCTCCGACACCTGCCAGATATTGTTCGAGGAGATGCGCCTAACGCCGGACCTGATGCTGGGCCAGCCGGGCGAGGGCTACCGGATCGCGCTGTCCAATCTGGAGGGCGGTCGCATCGGCATCGCCGCGCAGTCGGTCGGCATGGCGCGCGCGGCCTATGAGGCGGCACTGGCTTACGCGAAGGAACGGCAGAGCTTCGGCAAGCCGATCATCGAGCATCAGGCGGTGGGCTTCCGGCTGGCCGACATGGCGACACAGATCGAGGCAGCACGCCTGCTGGTGCTGAATGCGGCCCAGAAGCGCGATGCCGGGGAGCCCTGCCTGACAGAGGCGGCGATGGCCAAGCTGTTCGCCTCCGAAATGGCGGAGAAGGTCTGCTCCGACGCTATCCAGATTCATGGCGGCTACGGCTATCTGGAGGATTTCCCGGTCGAGCGCATCTACCGCGATGTGCGGGTCTGCCAGATCTATGAGGGCACCTCCGACATCCAGCGGCTGGTGATCTCCCGCGCGCTGGCGGCGGCCTAGAATAAATAACAGGAGGAAGAACGACCCATGTCCGATGCCGCGAAACCGCCGGTCGAATTCTATTTCGACTTCTCCTCTCCCTATGCCTATCTCGCCAGCCTGCGCATCGATGAGGTGGCGAAGCTGTATGAGCGCACGGTTATCTGGAAGCCGGTGCTGCTGGGTGTGGTGTTCAAGACCACCGGCAATGTGCCGCTGCTCGACCAGCCGCTGAAGGGCGATTATGTGAAGCGCGACCTCGCGCGCACCGCCCGCCTGCTGGGCGCGGATTTCCGGCTGCCGTCCAGCTTTCCCTTCGCCGCCGTAGCGCCCTCGCGGCTGTTCTACTGGCTGGCGCAGGACGATCCGGCGCGGGCCAACGCCTATGCCAAGGCGGTGTTCTCGACCGCCTTCCAAGAGGCCGTGGCGGTGAATTCGCCCGATGCCGCTGCCGATGTCGCGGCGAAGCTGGGCATCGACCGGGGCGCGGCGCTGGCCGCCTGCCAGAACCCGGAGATCAAGGAGAAGCTGCGCCTCGCCAATGAGGAGGCGGTGGCCGCCGGCGTTTGCGGCGCGCCCTATTTCATCGTTGATGGCGAGCCGTTCTGGGGCAATGACCGTATGGACCATCTAGAACGCTGGCTGGCGACCGGCGGCTGGTGAGCAAGGCCCTATGACCATCCTGAAGAGCCAGATCAGCCCCCGCAGCGACGCGTTCCGCGAGAATGAGGCGGCGATGCGCGCGCTGGTCGATGACCTGCACGCCAAGGTTCAGCACATCAAGCAGGGCGGCGGCGAGAAGGCGCGGGAGCGGCACCTGTCGCGCGGCAAGCTGCTGCCGCGCGACCGGGTGCGCGGGCTGCTGGATGTCGGATCGCCCTTTCTGGAACTGTCGCAGTTCGCCGCCCACGGCATGTATGGCGGGGACATCGCGGCGGCAGGCATCGTCACCGGCATTGGCCGGGTGTCCGGTCAGGAATGCGTCATCGTCGCCAACGACGCCACGGTGAAGGGCGGCACCTACTACCCGATGACGGTGAAGAAGCATCTGCGCGCGCAGGAGATCGCGCGGGAGAACAACCTGCCCTGCCTCTATCTGGTCGATTCCGGCGGCGCCAATTTGCCGAACCAGGATGAGGTGTTCCCCGACCGCGATCATTTCGGGCGCATCTTCTACAATCAGGCGACCCTGTCCGCCGCCGGCATCCCGCAGATTGCCGTGGTGATGGGCAGTTGCACGGCGGGCGGCGCCTATGTGCCCGCCATGTCGGACGAGAGCATCATCGTGAAGGGGCAGGGGACGATCTTCCTGGGCGGCCCGCCGCTGGTGAAGGCGGCGACCGGCGAGGTGGTGACGGCGGAGGAGCTGGGCGGCGCCGACGTGCATTCCCGCACCTCCGGCGTGACCGATCATTACGCCCAGAACGACGCCCATGCGCTGGCCATTGCCCGGCGCATCGTCGGCAATCTGAATCGCGTGAAGCAGCCCAATCTGGCGATGCGCGAGCCGCGCGAGCCGCTCTATGACCCCGCCGAACTGTATGGGGTGGTGCCGGCCGATCTGCGCAAGCCCTATGACGTGCGGGAGGTGATCGCCCGCCTTGTCGATGGCAGCGAGTTCGACGAGTTCAAGCAGCTCTATGGTGCCACGCTGGTCACCGGCTTTGCCCATCTGTACGGATGCCCGGTCGGCATCGTCGCCAATAACGGCATCCTGTTCTCCGAATCGGCGCAGAAGGGCGCGCATTTCATCGAACTCTGCGCCCAGCGCGGCATCCCGTTGATTTTTCTACAGAACATCACCGGCTTCATGGTCGGCCGGAAGTATGAGGCCGGCGGCATCGCCAAAGATGGCGCCAAGCTGGTGACGGCGGTTTCCTGCGCCCAGGTGCCGAAGCTGACGATGATTTTGGGCGGCAGCTTCGGCGCCGGCAATTACGGCATGTGCGGCCGCGCCTTCGGCCCGCGCTTCCTGTGGATGTGGCCGAATGCCCGCATCTCCGTCATGGGCGGGGAGCAGGCGGCGAATGTGCTGGCGCAGGTGAAGCGCGATAATCTGGAGGCTGCCGGCACCTACTGGCCGGCCGACGAGCAGGAAGAATTCATGGCGCCGATCCGCCGGCAATATGAGGAGCAGGGGCACCCGTATTATGCCAGCGCCCGGCTGTGGGACGATGGCATCGTCGATCCGGCGGAGGCACGCACGGTGCTGGGCCTCGGCCTGTCGGCAGCGCTGAACCGCCCCATCGAGCCGACCCGGTTCGGCGTGTTCCGGATGTAGGACGGGAAGCGATGGCAACGATCTGGTTCTATCACCTGCAGCGCAGCGGCCTTGAGGATGAGTTGCCGAAGCTGCTGGAAAAGGTGCAGGAGCGCGGCAAGCGCGCCGTCGTCATGGCCGGCTCGCCGGAGCGTGTCGAGGCGCTGACCCAGCATCTGTGGAGCTATCGCGACGACAGCTTCCTGCCGCATGGCAATGCGAAGGACGGTAACCCGGCAGAACAGCCGATCTGGCTGACCGAGACAGATGAGAATCCGAACGAGGCCGCCTATCTGTTCCTGACCGATGGCGCGGTGTCGGAGAAGCTGGAAGAATATGAGCGCTGCCACGACATGTTCGATGGCCGCGACCAGGAGGCGCTGACGGCGGCGCGGGCGCGCTGGAAGGCGCTGAAGGCGGCCGGGCACGAGCTGGCCTACTGGCGGCAGAAGGAGCAGGGCGGCTGGGAGAAGGCGGCCTGAAGCTGCCTGTTGCCGCAACGCAGCACGCCGGCTATAACCCCGCCACCTGTTCATCCCATAAGCCTTCTGGAGCGAATCACATGGCCACCGAACGCACCCTGTCGATCATCAAGCCGGACGCCACCCGCCGCAACCTGACCGGCAAGATCAATGCCCGTTTCGAGGATAACGGCCTGCGCATCGTCGCGCAGAAGCGCGTGCAGCTGACCAAGGCCCAGGCCGAGGGCTTCTATGCCGTGCACAAGGAGCGGCCGTTCTTCAACGACCTCGTCTCCTTCATGATTTCCGGCCCGGTGGTGGTTCAGGTGCTGGAAGGCGAGAACGCCGTGGTGAAGAACCGCGAGATCATGGGCGCCACCAACCCGGCCAATGCCGCCGATGGCACCATCCGCAAGGATTTCGCCGAATCGATCGAGGCCAACTCGGTGCATGGCTCCGACTCGGCTGAGAACGCGGCCATCGAGATCGCCTATTTCTTCGCGCAGACCGAAATCGTCGGCTGACGCGGACTTCAGGCAAAAAGAAAAGGCCGGGGATTTCCCCGGCCTTTTTTGTTCCTTCCGGCGGTCGTTCAGACCAGGAAGATCGCCATCAGCGCCAGCGAGATGATCACGGCGACGGTCGAATAAGTGAAGAACTTCACGAAGCCGCCGTAGATTTCCTGATGGCGCTTGGTTTCGGTATCCATCGTCATGACGCTGTCTTCCCCTTATTCCCAATGAGGCTGGGTTATCAAACATGGCGGGCGCCCGCCCTGAAATAGCGGTTCCATATAGCCCAACCGCAAAGCCCGAGAAAAGAGAAAATGGCGGATTTCCGGGCGCCCCTCTTGTCTTGTGGAAAACACGGTTAAAATCAGTTGCGGAATTGCGCGGGAAACGCCAATTTCGAGTCATCCTAAAAAGGAAGTATCGCGCGCTCGGACAGGGTCCAGCCAATGAACTTCCAGGCCCGAGGGACAGAGGCATCGCCGGAACAGCGTTGAGGCAGTGGATCGCGGGCCAGCCCCCAACTCCCGAAAAGAGCATGACGAGATGAGTGACTATAATGCCGGTGGCGACGACGCCACCATCACCGGAACGGTGAAGTGGTTCAACGCCGAGAAGGGCTATGGCTTTGTTGCCCCGTCGGACGGTTCCCCCGATGTCTTCCTGCATATCTCCGCGCTGAAGCGGGCCAATCTCGATGATGCGCCACAGGGCTCCACCATCGTCTGCCAGGTGCAGCAGGGCCAGAAGGGGCGTCAGGTCTCCCAGGTCTCCGAGCTGGACACCAGCACGGCGGACCCGGTGGCGCCGCGCCGCTCCTCCAATTTCGGTGACCGCCCGCGCCCGTCTGGCGGTTATGGCGACCGCAACCGGGGCGGCTATGGCGACCGGGACCGCGGCGGTTATGGCGGTGATCGTGGTGGAGACCGGGGCGGTTATGGCGAGCAGCCCCGCAACTTCGGTGACCGTGGCGGCTTTGGCGACCGCGACCGTGGCGGGGACCGCGGCGGTTTTGGCGGCGGTGATCGGGGTGGCTTTGGCGACCGGGGCGGCTTCGGTGACCGCGGCGGCTTCGGTGACAAGGGTGGCTACAATGATCGCGGCCGTGGCGGCCGTGGGCGTGGCTCGCGCCGCTACGAGGACTGATCGGCCTAACCGGCGAATTCAGGAAAACCCCGGCGTCAGGCCGGGGTTTTCTTTTGCGGGCCTCAGTTTTGGTCCGCCCTCCCTGCATGGCGGATGGGCGCGCTTCGCCCTTAACGGCGGGTTGCATGCGGTCCATACTGCCCCGACCTTAAAGACAGGCGCTGGCCAGAAGCCGGCGCGGTTATCCATTGCGAAGGCAGGAAACATCCCATGAGCACGACCATCCCCCTGAAAGACCCGAAGCTGTTCCGGCAGCAATGCTATATCGACGGTGCCTGGGTCGATGCCGACAAGGGCGACACGCTGAAGGTGACCAATCCGGCGGATAATTCGACGCTGGGCACGGTGCCGAAGATGGGCGCCACCGAGACGCGCCGCGCCATCGAGGCGGCGAATGCGGCCTTCCCGGCCTGGCGCGCCAAGACCGCGAAGGAGCGTGCCACCATCCTGCGCAAGCTGTTCGACCTGATGATGGCGAATCAGGACGATCTGGCGGCGCTGATGACGGCGGAGCAGGGCAAGCCGCTGACCGAGGCGAAGGGTGAGGTGGCCTATTCCGCCAGCTTCATCGAATGGTTCGCCGAGGAAGGCAAGCGCGTCTATGGCGACACCATCCCCGGCCACCAGGCCGACAAGCGCATCGTCGTGACCAAGGAGCCTATTGGCGTTGTCGGTGCGATCACGCCCTGGAACTTCCCCTCCGCTATGATCACCCGCAAGGCCGGCCCGGCGCTGGCGGCGGGCTGCACCGTGGTGCTGAAGCCGGCGAGTGCCACCCCCTATTCGGCGCTGGCCCTGGCGGAGCTGGCGGAGCGTGCCGGCGTGCCGAAGGGCGTGTTCAACGTCGTCACCGGCTCAGCCTCCGGCATTGGCGGCGAGCTGACCAGCAATCCCATCGTGCGCAAGATCACCTTCACCGGCTCCACCGAGATCGGCAAGGTGCTGCTGGAACAGTGCGCCGCGACGGTGAAGAAGGCCTCGATGGAACTGGGCGGCAACGCGCCCTTCATCGTGTTCGACGATGCCGACCTGGATGCGGCGGTGGAAGGGGCGATTGCCTCCAAGTACCGCAATGCCGGCCAGACCTGCGTGTGCGCCAACCGCCTGCTGGTGCAGGACGGCGTCTATGACGCCTTTGCCGCCAAGCTGGCCGAGGCGGTCAACAAGCTGAAGGTCGGCAACGGCTTTGAGGCCGGCGTCGTGCAGGGGCCGCTGATCGACATGGCCGCCGTGGAGAAGGTGGAGGAGCATATTGCCGACGCGCTCGGCAAGGGCGCCAAGGTGGTGGTCGGCGGCAGCCGGCACGCGCTGGGCGGCAGCTTCTTCCAGCCGACCGTGCTGGCCAATGTCACCACTGACATGAAGGTGACCCGCGAGGAGACCTTCGGCCCGGTCGCCCCGCTGTTCCGCTTCAAGACGGAGGAAGAGGCGATCAAGATGGCGAACGATACCGAGTTCGGCCTCGCCTCCTACTTCTACAGCCGCGACCTCAGCCGCGTCTGGCGTGTTTCGGAAGGGTTGGAATACGGCATCGTCGGCATCAATACCGGCATCATCTCGACCGAGGTTGCGCCGTTCGGTGGCGTGAAGGAATCCGGCCTCGGCCGCGAAGGCTCGAAGTACGGCATCGATGATTATCTGGAGATGAAGTATCTCTGCATGGGCATCTGATATCTA